>CAZQYO010000119.1:1562-8282 GCA_964597415.1 uncultured Chitinophaga sp. | reverse complement strand
CCAAAATTTGGTTAAAGTTTTCTTTCCAAACAATGGTCTGAATGCCGGAAACTGCTTTAGCTTCTTCCATCGAAAGTTTTTTCCCTTCCCACCACATGGTTTCTTCATCAGTCCTTCTTACAAAAAGTACTTCGCGAAATCGCGCTTCAGGTGCATCCGGAAAAAGCATCAGACAAGTTTCTTCTTGATCTATACCGCTGAGATAAAATAAATCCGGGTTCTGCCTCCACTTATAAGAGGCATCGGCACTTTTAGTGACAATTTCATTTGAAATAAAAATGGCGATTGAATTTTTTTTCATCGCCTTCGTAAAGTTCTTTCGGTTCTTTATAAACAAGCCGGAAGGAATAGCATCATAGCGCATAAAACAATAAGATTTCAGGCGAAAGTAATTCAATTCTTAAAAGCCCGAAACTGTTCCGTATGTAAGCAGAAATAAAAATCGTTTTTTTGATTGGAATCTTAGGTTACATTTGCACCCTGCTTTACGGAAAGCAGCCCATTAAATAGCCATTTTAAACGATGTTGAAATGAATGTAGTTGGTCCTAAAAATCCGAATGCTAATCTCGAAACACTTGGCATTAAAAATACCGCCACTCAGTTTTGGAATCTCACTCCCGAAGAATTAATAGAAGAAACTATTTGCAGATCACAAGGCAAACTCAATGATACGGGAGCCTTGGTGGTGGACACCGGGGAGTTTACCGGTCGCGCTCCCAACGATAGATTTATTGTAAAAGATGAGTACACAAAAGATACAGTAGATTGGGGTGGATTCAACAACCCCTGCACTCCGGAAGTTTTTGAAAATCTATATAAAAAGGTAACTGCCTACTTAGCCGACAAGGACATTTTTGTAAGAGACAGCTATGCATGTGCAGATGATAATTATCGCTTAAATGTGCGGGTAATTTCAGAATACCCTTGGTCAAGTCTTTTTGCTTACAACATGTTTCTGCGCCCTGAAGCGAGTGAACTCAAAAGCATTGAACCGGATTGGCATATTATACAGGCTCCCGATTTTTTCAGCGAAGGGGATAAGGATGGTGTTCGCCAACATAACTTTGCTATACTCAACTTTACAAAGAAGGTGGTCATCATAGGCGGGACAGCTTACACCGGAGAAATCAAAAAGGGGATTTTCTCAGTACTCAATTTTTTATTGCCTCACGAAAAAAATGTAATGGCCATGCACTGTTCGGCTAACGTGGGAAAAGAAGGAGATGCTGCTCTCTTTTTCGGATTAAGTGGTACCGGAAAAACTACCCTGAGTGCCGACCCCGAACGACCTTTAATTGGCGATGATGAACATGGTTGGACAGAAAGTGGGGTGTTTAATTTTGAAGGAGGTTGTTATGCAAAATGTATTGATCTATCTGCCGAAAAAGAGCCGGACATCTACAAAGCCATTCGCCACGGAGCGATTCTGGAAAACATCGGTTTTTATGAGGGAACCAGAACAGTGGATTACAGCTATAAAGCAAAAACAGAGAATACTCGCGTTTCATACCCCATTCACTTTATTGATAACGCTCTCAAAAAATCAGTTGGAGGGCAGCCAAAGAATATTTTCTTTTTGACTTATGACGCTTTTGGAGTATTGCCACCTATTTCAAAACTTAATGTAGGGCAAGCGATGTATTACTTCCTTTCCGGTTTTACTTCAAAAGTGGCCGGAACCGAAGCAGGTGTAACGGAACCTCAAACTACTTTCTCTACTTGTTTTGGCGCTCCATTCTTACCGCTGCACCCCACCAAGTACGCCTCCCTATTAGGAGAGAAACTTCGCGGGGCTGATATTTCAGTTTGGTTGTTGAATACCGGTTACACCGGAGGCTCTTATGGAGTAGGTAAGCGAATGAGTTTATCGCACACTCGTGCCTTAATTGCGGCTGTCTTTTGTGGAGAATTAGATAAAGTAGAATATGAAGTGCATCCGGTCTTTGGTTTAGCTATGCCGAAAGATTGCAAAAATGTTCCGCAAGAAGTTTTGAATCCGCGAAATACTTGGGCAAATAAAGAGCAATACGATTCCAAAGCAAATGAACTTGCTTTGGCCTTCCATAAAAACTTCGAGAAATTTTCCGCCAAGGCAGAAGACGAAATTCTGAAAGCCGCTCCTATAGTGCAACAGGAAGTTTGATTGGCAGAACCATTAACCCCGGCAATGTATTTTTGAATAGAGTTTAATTCTCAATACATTTTCACCGAAGTTTTTTTGCAGAACTACGACAGAAATTCTCCGTATCTCCAAAATATCATTTGGCGGTTGGTATATCCTTACTTACTCCTCTTAAAATGAGTTGACACATTTAGTCGGTACCTCTGAATTAGTAGTACACCAACCGGAACCATTTCTTTATTGCTTTACGGCTGTATGGATTATGCCTGAAAATGATTGACAAGTTAAGCGGTTAGCAGGAGGCTTCTTGAACGCAAAAGAATAGACCACTTCTAATCCTCTAATAAGGAAATTTAAGCCTGCCACCTTTTATTGGTTCTTTAGGTCAGCTTGCCTCTATACGAGTTCTAAATCGCTATTTAATTTTTTTTGAAGGACTTTAACTTTTTAATACGCGGGAATTGAAGAATTTTGACAATGCGTTTTAGGGCAACCTAAAATAGTTTCGATTATCTTCTTTCATTTGCGAATTAGGAATATATTTGCGGGAATTATCAGTGTATGTAAATTAGTTATTAGGACTAAGCTAATCGAATGACACAGTTTGACTCAGTTTTACAGCAAATAACAGGAAGTTTTACACTCTGTATGACATATTTATGTCAGGGTGTAAGAGGGAAAAGCTGCAAAATCAAATCATAAAGAGAAACAGAGGCACTTGAAAAGAGTAGCCTCTGTTCTTATTTTAAAACAAGTAATATGGACACACTTTTTACTTCTTTCCGAAATACACCAAATACAATCTTTATGAGCACAAAGATACTCTCAAAGAAGCGCTTCATTTGCTTCTTATTGGTTCTGATGGGTATAACCTCTACCGTACAGCTAACTGCCCAAAGTGATACTAAGCCTTTAAACAAGGAAAAGATTATGGAGGAGTTGAACCGTGCAGGTAGCGGTATTTCCTTTATGGAAAATAAAGGGCAATGGCCATCTCATGTCATTTATCGGGCAGATATTCCCGGTGGTCAGATGCTTGCCACCCCTCAGGGTATGCTAATCGGGAAGTACGATCCTGAAAGCCTAAAAGCACAAGCTGCGTATTTTGAAAGAGAAGAAGAATACGCTACAGGAAAAATAACCAAAGAACAACTGGGAGAAGCAAAAGGCCTGCGCGGTCATGGCTGGCGCTTTAATTTCGTAAACGGCAATTTGGCTACTTCTAAAACAATAATAAGCAAAGGTGAAAGCAGCGATTACTATAATTTCTTGATTGGGGATGCTTCCACTCATGCCACCAATGTGCATAGCTTTAATGAACTGATGTATAAAGATGTTTACTCGGGAGTAGATGTTCGCTATTATACCAGTACCGAAGGTGATTTTGAAAATGACATTATTGTATCTCCAGGAGCGGATTATTCAAAAATACTCCTTCAAATAGAAGGAGTGGAAAGTATTCATCTTGACAAGGAAGGAAATTTGGTGTTTGGCACTACAGTAGGCGAACAAACGATTCCGGCTCTAATCAGTTACTTGGTAGATAAAGACGGGAAGAGAACGCCTATTTCAGTGAAATATAAAATGGCGGATAGGAATACCGTCAGTTTCGATGTGCCTAAGTATGACGTGTCTAAAACATTGGTAATAGACCCTATCGTTATTCGTTGGGCGACCTTTATCAGCGGTAATTCTTCGAGCGATGCTCACTTTCACGGTATAGATGTAGATGCTTCTGGAAATATCTTTACTACCGGACGATATAATAGCAACCTGATTACCGTAGGAGCTTTTCAAACCTCTAATGATGGCACTGATCTGTTTATTTCAAAATATACAGAGCCGGTAACCCCCGGTGGGAGTGGAGTAAGAGTTTGGCAAACCTATTTGGGAAATTCCGGAACCGATAATCCGTATGCCCTAACCTTAGGTCTTGACGGCTATCTATATATTGTAGGTAGTGCCGGATCCGGCATGAGTAAAACGTATGGTTCAGGAGTTTCTGGCGGCAGTTGGACGCAGCGAACCGGCAGTGGACAAACTTTTATTGCAAAAGTAAGCCCCAATGGAACAGGGGCTGCCGTGCGCACCTTGGGCACTACTTCTAGTAACTGGGGTGTTCTGTTTTATGATGTAAGAGTGCTACCTACCAGTGGTAATGGATTTGACTTGGTAGCCGTAGGGGTGGTTACAGAGGGAAGTTCTTCTGTAAATGGCGATATACCTCAAGCTACCCAACCCAATGGATCCAGTGTTACCAATACCGACCACACTAATGGTTATGCGGTTCGTATTACGAGTGATTTGGGAACCTTAGTTTGGACTAAACAATATTCCTCATCTGGTAAGAACAATGATCAATTTAATATCTGCGCTATAGACAACCAAAAGAATATCATTGTCGGTGGATATACTCGTGGTTCCTCCGGCATCTCATATTCCAATCCTTCCAGTCAAAACTCCCTCACAGGAAGTCAAGATGGATGGCTGATGCGGCTGAATGCTTCTAACGGGAATGCTTTGTGGTCTCGATATTTTAATGCGGGATCGGGAAATAGTGCCACCATTTTATGTATGGAAACTAATGTGGCAAAAAGCCAGATTGTTATCGGTGGTTTGGCCTCCGGAGCTTTGGCAAGTTCTAATATTACCTCCGGGGCTTATCAGACTTCTTATCAGGGATCCAGAGATTTCTTTATTGCTTCCTTACCTATTGGAGGGGCTTCTACTACTTGGGGTACCTATTTCGGGGGTAGTGATAATGAGCAAAATATGATGGGACTGAATCTGGATCAAAATGATGACGTGTATGTTCTCGGATATTCAGATAGTAAAGACATTCCTACTTACGGCAATCCTTTTCAAAAAAACAACTATGATAATAATGACAGAGATGCAGTTTTCTTTAAACTGAGTGCGAACGGCTCGTCATTATTATATAGCACTTATATAGGCGGTGATAATGACGAAACAGATCCGGTAGGGCAAAGAGGCATCAAGTTCTCTGATTGCAGGATTTATCTTCCCATTACTACCTATTCAACTGATTTTCCTTTAACTCAGGGTACTTTGACCTCCACAAAAAGTTCCGGAAGTTCTATAGGTGAGCCGGCATTAATTAGCATGGCTAACCCTCCCGATTTACAGGGCAACAGTATTACCGGAGGAGCTACTCAAACAATTACCTGTGGTGGAGCACCTGCACCAATTACGGCAAGTGTACCTTCTTATGTATTTGCCAATATTATAAGGAATAACTCGGTGAAAAGCCCCGGCACTTCGAGTGCTTATCCTGATGGTTTGCCGGTTATCAACTCTTATCAATGGCAAGCAAGTGCAGACAGCGGTGCCAATTGGACGAATATACCGGGAGCCACCAGTCAGAATTATACCCCACCCAATATTTATGTCAACGGGATTACTAAATACCGCAGAATTATCAATGGAGATGCGTGTAACCGTGCCAGTGATACTTTAGCTACTATTACTATTATTGTCACTCCCTCAGTTGCTACGCCTACAGTATCCAGCAACAGCCCAATATGTGCGGGACAAACTTTAAATCTTACGTCTTCTTCTACAACGGGTGGAGTGACCTATGCTTGGACGGGGCCTAATAGCTTTACCAGTGCTATTCAAAATCCTTCAATTACTAATGTAACACTTGCAGCTTCGGGAACATATAACGTGATAGCTACTTCGGGAAATGGATGTAAATCTAATCCGGGGGCAACTACTGTTTCGGTAGCTACAATCCCTACTGTTGGCTCTTCCACCAGTAGTAATCCGACTACTTGTGGTGGCACCGATGGGAGTATTACACTCAATGGGCTTGCGAACAACACGACTTATGCCGTCAACTACATTAAAGACGGTACTCCTGTTGGCCCTATTGGAATTACGACAAACGGGAGCGGTAAATTAGTTATCAGCAATTTAGGAGCGGGAGTTTATACCGGTGTCACTGTTACCTTGAACAGTTGTTCCTCAAATGCTTTGTCATTTACTTTAACTAATCCTCCCGGCCCATCTGCACCGAGCAATGTAAGCGCCAGTCCGAATCCAATTTGCACAGGGAACACCTTAACATTGAGTGCAACGGGCAGCAACTTATCATGGAGCGGACCTGTAAGTTATAGTGCCAGTGGATCACCGGTAACCCGTTCGATAACAAACACTAACCAAGGCGGCACATACAGTGTGACTCAAACAGTAGCCGGCTGTACCTCACCTCCGGCTACGGTAAATGTAACGGTGAATCAAACACCGAGCATAGTATCTACGAGCAGCAGCAACCCGACTACATGTAGTGGAAGTGATGGCAGCATCACCTTAGCGGGTTTGAACAACAGCACGAGCTACACGGTGAACTATTCAAAGAATGGCAGCCCGGTAAGCCCGGTAGCTATCAGCACGAATGGCAGCGGTCATTTAGTGATAAGTGGATTAACAGCGGGTTCTTACACGAACATCACGGTAACACTGAGCGGCTGTACTTCCTCACCGGTATTAGGGCCGATAGTATTGAGCGACCCCAGCACTCCATCTGCACCGAGCAATGTAAGCGCCAGTCCGAATCCAATTTGCACAGGGAACA
>CAZQYO010000119.1:0-1462 GCA_964597415.1 uncultured Chitinophaga sp. | reverse complement strand
CACCGGTATTAGGGCCGATAGTATTGAGCGACCCCAGCACTCCATCTGCACCGAGTGTAAGTAATAGCGGCCCTGCTTGCTATGGCGATACCTTGCGACTTTTTGCTTCTAATGTTTTAGGAGGCACCTATTATTGGAGTGGTCCGGGAGGATTTACTTCTAATGAACAGAACCCTGTCATTGTCAATTCAACTCCTGTTATGAGTGGTAGTTATTCGGTTTACGTGACTGTAAATAATTGTAATTCATCACCGGCTGTTACCTCTGCAACAATAACCTCTTGTCCCCCTGTAGCCGTGGATGATGCTTACACAACGAATGAAGATCAGGCTTTACCAATAACAGCACCGGGAGTATTAATAAATGATTACGATCCGGCCAATCCTCAGCAGCCACTATCCGTATCTACTGCTACGGTTTGCGGACCTTATAACGGTTCTGTTCTTTTGAGCGCAAACGGAAGTTTTACATACACTCCGGCATTAAATTATAATGGAGTAGATTCCTTTTGTTACCGTGTTTGCGATACGGAAATTCCTTCTGCTTGCGATACCGCTGTGGTGGTAATTACTGTGTTACCGGTCAATGATCCTCCGATTGTTCCGGACACCACTATAACTACTCCTGAAGATACTCCAACTACCGTCTGTTTACCAATTACAGATCCTGAAAGTGCTTCGCAAAGTCATTTAATTCAAAGTATTTATTGTGGCCCGAACAATGGAACTATTAGTAGTGCTAATATTAATAATGGAGTGTTGCCTCATGATTTATGTTTGACCTACACCCCTAATCTCAATTTCAACGGGTCTGATTCTATATGTATCGTAGTGTGTGATAATGGACTACCTCAGTTATGTGATACTACCCATATTACTATTATAGTTACTCCTGTAAACGATCCTCCGATTGCTGTTGACGATTACTACGTTTCCTGTTTAGATACGGCTATTGTAAAGAATGTAATGATTAACGATTTGGATGTTGATGGGCCAAGTCTGGTAGTGACGAGTACTGTTTGCGGACCCTATACCGGCTCTTTGAATATTCAGCCGAACGGTAACTTTATATACACACCGACTCCATTCTTTAATTCAAAAGACTCTTTCTGTTATGTGATATGTGATTTAGGTATTCCAAACTTGTGTGATACAGCGGTGGCAGTATTGGATTATAGCTGTACTAATACCCCACCTGTAGCACTAGACGATCATTACACCACCAATGAAGATCAAACTCTCAACAATAATGTATCTACAAATGACTTTGATCCGAATGGTGATTCTCTTATCTATAACACTAACCCCTTAGTGGATGTAAATCACGGAGCACTCGTTTTAAATTCAAATGGCTCATTTACTTATATCCCTTCGCCTAACTACTTTGGGGGAGATACTTTTGTATATATTGTGTGTGATAATGGCAGTCCTTCGCTGTGTGATACAGCAACAGCATACATCAC
>CAZQYO010000118.1:0-8371 GCA_964597415.1 uncultured Chitinophaga sp. | reverse complement strand
TTGCCTTCCACATCTAAGCGGGACAATCCTGTGCTGTCGAAATAGCCGAAGATGTTAGTCCCCTTTATCTGATCAAAATACTTTTTACCCGATGGCGAAATGATAAACCCCGATTGATAAATGCTCAGTTTATCGGGTTTGTTATTCTTCGTTGCCAAATACATGGTATCTCCGCTTATCTGTGTCGAGTTACTCCATACTACCGGAGTGTGATACATCCGAAAAGTAGAATCCGTAAAAGAATAAAACATCGAGTCGCATACCCCTTGCATATCTTTCATAAACATTCGAACGTGGTAGTAGGCAAAAAAACTTTTAGTGCTGTCAGTCTCCGACCCGTTGAGCGATTTCAGGGTGTCGGCAGTCAGAAACAGCGAGTCTTTATCCATTTTATAAATGAGTAAGGGATTTTCTGTTGCCATCACATACTGGAGGCTGTCGTAATACTCACCATATTGCCCGTGTATTTCGGTTTCCATGGTAGAGTCCATCCAAGTAAAATTCCCCATCGCCTTTCCATAACCCCTGAATCGTTCATAATACAAGCTGTCTGCGGTGATTCGTTGCGGAGGATTGATGATCAAGGTGTTTTTACCAAAAGAGGAAATATCTTTCTCACTATCGTACCAGCCGTTGTCGCAGTATATTTTACTGTCCTTATTAGTGATTTCAGTATTGCCGTAAAACGTAGAAATTTTGGTTTGCACATTATAGCGCAGCGTATCGGAGAAGAGCCGGTAGTTCGGGTCATTAATGTTCACATCGTGATTGAAATAGACCTCATTGGTGTTGCTATAGTAATATCCTTTTTGGCTGTCAATCACGGTGGAGTCTTTCACTACTTTTCCGCAATCGAGATAGAAAGCAACTTTGTCTTTCACATTGTAAAAGAGCTGCTCGGTGTAGAGAATCATTTTTGAGTTAGTGATACGGGCATTACCGGTGAGAGTAGAAAATTTTCGGTTGCCATCGTGATGTAGCACATTGGAATAAGCGTGTATAGTATCTTGCTGAATGTGAATGTGCCCCCAGGCATCTACGGAATTAGTCCCTTTGTCTAAATTGGCACTGTCACATTGCATGTAAATTTCGTCTTGCTTCAACTCTACATTTCCCACTAAGCGGGTGTATTTCTTCCCGTTTATTTCCTGAAATTTTAAGTAATCGGCATTTATAATTTCTACTTCTTTTTTTTCTTCCTGAGCAGAAACTATAGATAAATTCAGGAAAAGGAGAGCAGCAATTAAAAGTAAAGTTGCAAGAGAGTTAACAGGAGAAATGCGCACGTGAGCAAAAATGTAAAAAACTAAACGCAAAGAGTAAAATTTGTTGTGCAGACGAACTCCGACCGTTTTATTGGCCGCTTTCGTTGTATTTCAATTCTCTTCGTTTCTCCGCTTTTTTACTGCCGAGTACATTAATGCTGATGTACCGATAGGGGCGTTCCTTCACATCTTTCAAAAGAATGTTGAGATTGGAAACGGCTGTATCTATGGAGGCATACAGGTCATCTTGCTTAATAATCTTCCCTAAGGTTCCTTTGCCTTGATTAATATCCTCTACAACTCCATTTAGTTCATTGATGGTTTTGTTCAAGTTCATCACTGTTTGCTTCAGATTTGCCTGTTGCAGCGAGTCGGACAGATTGGAGAAGTTGCCGAGAATATTAGTGATCTGAGCATTGTTTTTCTCAATGTTCCCGGTAAGGCTTTCAATGTGTTTCATTGTCAGTTGAAGGTTCTCTTCATTGGCCGCCAGTATATCGTTCACTTTCGCAATAGCTTCATTTACTCCTCCCAGCGTAGTATAGATACCTCGCGGATTATTTGGATCCATCACAAATTTGATAAAGTAAATGGTGCTGTCGAGTGTGGGGATCAACTTTTTCACATCTCCAATAATAGGGTCAATCTGCGAACCGATTTGCTCGGTGAGGTCGCGTTTAAAATAAGTATTTATGGTATCGCCTTCTTTTAAGAAGGTGCTGGAAGTGCCGAAAATGAGTTTGATTTTTTTGGTGCCGAGAAAGTCGGTAGAAAAGAGTTGCGCAGAAGTGCTGTCGCTGTCCGGCACTTTTAGTTCGGTGTCTAAGTCAAGGCGAACAACAATTTTGCCGCTAACCGGGTCGCGCTCCATGTCGCCCACACGACCCACAGTAAACCCGTTGATTTCTACTTGATTTGATTTATAAAGACCATCTACCCGGTCGTAAACTGCGTAGTATGAATTCTTCCTTTCGAATATGTCTATCCCCTTAAGAAAGTAAAAGCTCAGAATGAAAATGGCAACTGTAATAGTGGAAAATATCCCAACCTTCGCCTGATTTGTCACTAATAATAAGTTTTCTCAAAAATATGGTTTTGAGCCATAAATAAAAATGCAACAGAAGAACCTTATCGGATATATTCTTTCATCTGTTCAGAATTTAGTCGCTCTCCTTTTTGGAAACCGACTATAAACGAACTTGAATAGCCGTTGCTCTTGGCGGTGTTCAACAGTTTAATTGCTTCCGGGTAATCTTTTGCATTGCCGCCATAATAGCGGGTAATTCCATTGGGTAATGGATCGCTGGTAACGCTTCCGAAAAGTTTAATGAGTTTATCGCGATCTTTTAATTCGCCTCTCAACGCAAAAAGTTGAATCTTAAAAACTACTCCGTTATTACTTCCCGATTTTACTTCGGTCTTTTCGGTCACCGCAGGTGGGGTATTTTTTTCGGGTGCCGGTCTTACGGGAGGCGTTGCTGTTTCTTTGTTTTCCTTTACCTCTTCATTACTCTTTGTGGGGGATGATTTTATTTCCTCTTTAGAAGCTACGGGAGCAGGTTCTGCTTTTTTAGCTTCGGGAGTAGGCACAGCCACTACTATTGTTCCGCCACCACTTTCGCTCTCAGAAGGTTTCTTTATTTTTTTCCCGCTGGCAAGGGTTACAAAATTTGTATCGGTTATTGCTTCTGTAATTGACTTGGTTTCAGCAGCCGGCTGTATTTCTGTTTTCTTATCGTCCTTTTTCGGATCACTGACTACATTTTTTGCAGCCGCCATTATCTCCTTATCATTTTTGCCGGTATCGCTCTGTATTTTCTTTGCTTCTTCATAGGCATATTGTTCGCCTTCACTTTGCTCAATATCTTTCTTGTATTCACTGAAAGCATTAAACAAGGCATTGGCAATTTTATCCTGCCCGGAATTTGACTTCAAAAATTTTTCTTCATCCGGGTTGGAAATAAATCCGATTTCAGCCAAAATGCTGGGCATGGTAGTTTTGTAGAGTACATAGAACCCTGCTTGTTTTACGCCTCTGCTTTTTCTTCTCGCGCTGTTTTCTATACTCTCCTCTACTTTAGAGGCTATAGAAATGCTCTGATCGAGAAAGGCATTTTGTTTCATACTCATAATGATATGACCTTCGGGAGTATTAGGGTCAAATTCGTAATTCTTATCGCGGTTATCCTCCAGTAATATAACAGAGTTCTCTCGCTTGGCCACATCAAGGTTGGCTTCGGTTCTGTGAAGACCGAGCACATAGCAATTACTATCATAAGCCTGTGGATTTGTGGCGGAGTTGTAGTGAACGGAAATAAATAAATCGGCTTTGTTGTGGTTGGCTATTTCTGCCCGCTCGTGCAACTCGATAAACACATCTGTTTTGCGAGTGAAAATCACATTCACATCGGGATAGTTTTTCTTGATTTCTGCTCCGAGTTTAAGGGCTACAGATAGAGCCACATCCTTTTCTAAGGTTTTGCCGGGTCCGGTGGCACCGGGGTCTTTTCCTCCATGCCCTGCATCAATGACTACCGTTTTTAAAGTAAAGTCATTTGCGGCAGTGGCTTCAAGGATAGTCAGTAATAGCACTATGCACAATAAGCTCTGAATTCTCACGTTTCGGAATTTTTATTTTTGACTCGACACCAATATGTATCATTACATCGGTGTTTTGTAATTTACTAATGTTTGCTGATTGAGATTTCCATATCAAATATATTCCTCCACGATGCAATTGAAACCTATTGTAATCGTGTTTTTAACAACAGTCCTGCTTTTACTGTCCATTTTTATAAATGTAGTAAAGGCAGCAAATGGCGGGATGGAAATATTTCTTTCCGACACTCCGCTCGTTAATACTCCCTCTGCATCGGTACTAGAAACTTGGCCGGCTGAAGAAAATGATTCCTTGAATCGAATATCGCTTGACTCTATCCCTATCAGCGATACCCTTACTGTAGATACGATAGATATGGCTGATCAAAGTGAGATTCAGGACGTGATTACTTACCAGTCCGAAGACTCATTAGTGTACGATATGAATGAGAAGAAGATGTATCTATACAATGGATCGCAACTGACCTATCAGAAAATAAAACTCAACTCCCAAAAAATAGAATTTGACTGGAACAATTTCACGCTGTATGCGCGAGGTGCGAGTGATAGCAGCGGTCGTTATGTTCATGCTCCCGTCTTTACCGATGATGGAAAAGATTATGAGTCGGATAGTATGGCCTACAACTTTAAAACCAAGAAGGGGAAGATTTATAGGGTTACTACTAAAGAGGGCGATGCTTACATCCACAGTGAAGTTGTAAAAAAGAACGAGTATGACGAATGGTTTGGCAAATCCTCTGAATACACCACCTGCGATTTAGATCATCCGCATTTCTACTTTAAGTCGAAGAAGGTAAAGATAGTGCCCAATAAAGTGATGGTAACGGGCCCTGCCAATTTATGGATAGGAGATGTGCCTACACCCTTATTTCTTCCCTTTGGAATGTTTCCCGTAAAGCAGGGGAGGAGATCGGGTTTGGTAGTGCCTGAATACGGAGAAAGAAGTACCGCAGCAGGCACTCCTTATTTTTTTTTACAGAATGGAGGATATTATTGGTCGGTCAATGATTATTTAGCCTTAAAGTTTACAGGTATGGTAACTACCGAAGGGAGTTTCGGAGTGAACGTGGCGGCACAGTATGCCCTGCGCTATAAATTTACCGGAGCGTTAAGTTTTGGATACATTAGAACAAATGCTCCTGATCCCGATTTGCCCGGGGCTAAACCAAGTAATTCGTACGCCTTTAGTTGGACACATACACAAGACCCGCGCTCTATGCCTAATTCTACCTTCGGGGCAAGTGTACAAATGCAAACACAAGATTACTATCAAGCCAATTTGGTGTCAGATATCCGGGTATTGAACACATCCTTTCAATCGGGTATTAATTTCTCTCACAACTTTGTGGGTACCCCGTTTAGTCTGTCCATGAATTTCAGGCATACCCAAAACCTGCTAAACCGAACGATTGGATTTACTCTGCCTACCATTCGCCTATCCATGTCGAGGGTATCTCCATTTAAAAGCAAGGTGCAAACAGGGAAACCTAAATGGTACGAAAATATTGGACTGACTTATTCTTTTGAATTTCAAAACGTGCTGAATACCTATGACTCTATTTTACTTCAGCAACAAACGCTGAACAAGTTTCGATTCGGGATTAATCAGGCACTGAGTATTGATGCGCCTATCACCCTATTCAAATATCTAAACATTAACCCGGCATTTAGTTATCAGGAACGCACTTATTTTAAATCTATCAGCAAATCATGGAATCCGGATACGCTGTATTCTATCGGAACAGATGGCTACATTGATACCACTTACGGACGGGTAGTAACGGATACATCTTGGAAATTTAATTCGAGCCGAAATTTTAATGTATCCCTTTCTCTCAGCACTAAGATGATTGGTATTTTCAAATTCAAAAGCAAGTATCTCAAGGCGATTAAACACGTGTTTACTCCTACGGTTTCTTTCAATTACCATCCCGATTTCAGTTCGAGGCAGTGGGGCTTTTATCGCACGGTGCAGCAAGATCGCTTCGGCACTCCTTTGCGTTATCCGGTATTTGAACCCGATGCCGTATATGGTTATCCCGGAGCGGGTAGAGAAGGCTCTATTTATTTTGGATTGGCGAATAATTTTGAAATGAAAGTGTTTGACAAAAAGGATTCCGTCAACCATGAAAAAAAGGTAGGCCTTTTTGACCAAATAAATTTTTCGGGCAGCTACAACTTTGCTGCCGATTCTCTGCGGTTGCAGCCCTTTAATCTTTCGGTAGTTTCGTCCCGCATTTTCAATCTTATCAATCTGAACTTTAACGCCACCTTCGATCCTTATACCACGGACTCACTCAACCGCAGAATCAACACTTTTGAATACACAAAGAATCGCCATCTACTCCGCTTTTCTCAAGCGAACATCAGTGCCAGTACTTCTTTACATTCTAAAGCTAAAAATAATAACAGCCCCACTTTATCGGCTGATGATGCACTCCCTTCTTATGTGGCCGATTATGTTTCGTATGATCCCAACCGGATTTATAATTTTGATATACCGTGGAATGTGAGCCTGAGTTACCGCTTCAATTTAACGCATGGCACTTATTTTAATCCCGATACCATTATCACCGTTCAATCTATCAGCGCTTCTGCTGATTTTAATTTGACTCCTCATTGGAAAGTAGCATTGAGCACCGGCTTTGACATATCTCGCAAGCAAGTCACCTTTACCACAGTGACGGTGGTGCGCGACCTGCACTGTTGGGAACTCAGCTTTAACTGGACTCCGCCATTGCCCACTTATCCGATGCAACAATTCACCATTATTTTACAACCGAAATCAGCTACTCTGCGCGACCTGAAAATACAGCGCAAGAACGCCTTGGAATAAGCAAATCGTTATGAGCATAAAAGTAACCGTGATTACTATTGGCGATGAAATACTCATCGGCCAAACTATTGACACTAACAGTTCATGGATTGGCCGCCAATTCACAGCGATGGGAGTGAAGGTGAATGAAATAATTACTTGTGGGGATAATTCGGAGCAAATAAAAGATGCTTTGGACAGAGCAATCACCCGTTCGCAAATTGTATTGATAACCGGTGGGCTGGGACCTACAAAAGATGACGTGACCAAGAAAACATTGGTAGAGTATTTCAATACAGAGTTGGTACTGAACGAAGAAGTGTGGGAGCGAATGAAACGGTATTTTGAATCTTATGGAAAACCGGTTTTAGAGATGAATCGCTCGCAAGCCATGATCCCCAAAGCTGCGATTATGCTTCCCAATATGCGGGGTACTGCACAAGGCAATTGGTTTGAAAAGGACGGAGTAGTGGTGGTTTCGATGCCCGGAGTGCCGCACGAAATGAAACACCTGATGGAAACACAGGTACTCCCACGACTGAAAGAGAAGTTCTCCTTTCCTAAAATTATTCATGCCGTGTTGATGACCTCCGGTGCCGGAGAATCTTACATTGCCAATAAGCTGAGTGCGTTTGAAGAACAACTCCCTTCTTATATCAAACTTGCTTATTTGCCCGAGTTAGGAGTGCTAAAGTTGCGCCTGACGGCCAGTGGAGATGAGGAAGCCATATCTGCTGAAGTAGAGAAACAGAAAGAGGATCTGAAGAAAGTTTTGGGACATTTTGTATATGCAGAAGGAGAGGAGGAGTTAGAAGTTCATATCGGAAAATTATTACTGGCTAAGAAAGCCACGCTAAGTTGTGCAGAGAGCTGTACCGGTGGGTACATCTCACATTTACTCACTTCCGTAGCAGGCAGTTCCGCTTATTTTGAGGGGAGTGTAATTTCCTACTCGTATGATATAAAGCAGAAACTACTTGGTGTTCGGGCGAACACTTTGAACAGCGTAGGAGCCGTGAGTAAGGAGTGTGTAGAGGAAATGTTACAAGGATTATTGAAAGCTACCGGCACCACTTATGGCATTGCGGTGAGCGGCATTGCGGGGCCATCGGGAGCTACGCCCGATAAGCCCGTGGGCACGGTATGGATTGCCGTAGGAACGAAGGAGAAAATTACAGCTAAATCGTTTCATTTTTTCCCTTCGAGAATGGAGAATATCCAAGTGTTTTCAAATGCCGCCTTAAACCTGCTCAGGTTATTTATGGCAGAGAACTAACCCCGTTCACGAAATTCCGTTTTCTGGAAGCTATCTGTGTTTCCTTCCGCAAATCCTTATCTTTCGGCTGTCAATTTATGGAGAAAAATAGTTACGAATCTATTCTGAGAGATGTAAAGGTACGCAAGTTCTCTCCGGTGTATTTTTTCTGTGGCGAAGAGGCTTATTTTATTGATGCCCTCACTGAGCAAATGGAGAAGTATGCCTTGAATGAGATGGAAAAGGCCTTTAACCAAACAGTGGTGTATGGTAAGGATGTAAGCGCCCGCCAAATTGCGGAAACCTGCGGGCGCTTGCCCATGATGGCCGAGCGTCAGGTGGTCATTATTAAAGAAGCGCAGGGGATTAGCCTAAAAGAAGAGGAGGAAGCGCAATATCTCGCTTATCTCAAAAAAC
>CAZQYO010000117.1:0-8418 GCA_964597415.1 uncultured Chitinophaga sp. | reverse complement strand
AGCTAGATATTGATTCCCCACAATTACAATATCTGAAAGAGCGATAATATCGTTTGTCTTTCCAGGTCGCTTCAGCCAACCCAGTGCCCTGTTGGCGATACTCACGTCATGATTCCAGATCGCATCATCGAAATCGTAAATGAGTTTGGCCCCTGACCGTTTCAGCATTTTTTCAAACAGAACGGTACCCGTCATAAAGGCTTCTCGGTAAATAAACACGATATCAAAATCACTTGCTCTCCATACATCTTTCAGCCTTCGCCATACCCCTTTCAACAGCAATTCAAACTTGCGTAAATAATTACGGGGAGAATAGAAGTCTTTATCCTCTTTGGGATTGACCAGAATAGGAGAATACACACATTCAAATCCGGCTTGCTCTAAATAGGGAATGTATTGTTCACAACGATAACGTTGCCCGGGAGAGCGATCCCAACGATGTTGAACGATGAAGAGTATTCGTTTCCTTTTCTTCGAATTCACCGTTGCAATATAACAATGCCGCCAATACTAAGGATAGGTAGAGTGCCTCTGCTTTTTATTTGGCTTTTTATCCCAATGACTAACATTATTGCGCACTGTATAACCTCTCGCAAAATCTTCGCGGTTTGTTACTTTTTTAATAGAGGAATACCAAAATTCTGTGATACATCTTTTAGGGGTAACATCAAGAGTAAAGTAACCGTGCTTCGAGAACTGGCACCACACATGGTGGGGGTTCAGGCGCATACTGAAATTGCGAACTGCGGGGAGCAAAAATCCCGGAACTCCCGCGTCCTTCATGTTTACCCGTGAAATGCTCGGGCCTGTCACTTCTACTCCCACAGAGCCTTCGCCTGTCTTTCGGTTATAGCGGGTTATATCTTTGGGGTAACCGGTCATGTTCATCACAAAACTCATGTGGATGTCACCGGTCAGTACAACCACATTTTTAATATGGTTGGAGTCAATAAAATCAAACAAGCGCTGCCGGTCTTCGGGAAAGCCATTCCAGTTGCCCGGATCAAATACACGACCATTACCTCGCTTTTTTGCTATAAATTTAGGAGCACCCTCACTTAGCCAGTCCGTCATCATTTCCTGGTTACCCAGCAAATGCCATTGAGCAGTTGATGTTGCGATCTGATGTTTGAGCCAGGCATCCTGCTCGGCTCCCAACACTGACTTTTTACTGGGCGCATATTCTTCTTTCCCGCGAAAACTCAACATATCAATCATGGTGAGATCAGCTAAAGCGCCAAACGAAAAGTTCCGGTATATTTTTTCCGGATGGTCTTTATCCGTCATTCGGATGGGTAGATATTCGTAGAAAGCCTGTCTGGCATCTTCCACTCTTCCGGTATCATTTACATCTGTGTCGTGATTATCCCACTCGGCTATCCAGGTTTTGTTCTGTCGGGCGGCACGCAAATCAGGGTCAAGTAAATAGTAGGTGTGCATTTCGCGCCAATCGTTCAGATTTCCGGGATCTTTCAAAGGCATCTTAGGCATGCGATTAAGTTGCCGCTCATCGGGATAATCATAAACATAATCGCCCAGATGAACCACAAAATCTATATCGGGTCTTTCGGCTATTCTATGATAAGCATTAAAGTAACCGGCCCAAATACTGGAGCATGAAACGACCGCCAGTTTAAAATGCTTGACAGAGTCATCTGGGAGCGTTTGCGCCTTTCCCGTCTGCGATACTTTGCCATCATGGGTCATAAACCTATAGAAATAGTGATGCCCGGGTTGCAAGTTTCCGGCATCTACCTTCACACAAAAATCATGAACCGATGAAGCCGACACTTCCCCCTCGTTAATGATCTGTATAAAATTACTGTCTGTTGCTATTTGCCATTGGAGCGGAACAGTTGCTGAACTATCTGCTGTAAAAGTTTTCGTCCACAAAATCACATGATCTTGCATCGGGTCGCCTGAGGCCACCCCATACAAAAAAGGAGAATAGACGGTATCGGCAAAAATTCGGTCAGGGTAAAGAGATTGAGCCGCTGCCCCATAAAGGGAAAGCAGAATAATAGAAAAAGCCATTATCCTTTTCATGGAGAAGGAGGTTTTATCCCTATGTCGCTCGCGTTGATATTGTACTCCCATTTTTTTACTCCTCCTCTCCCATACAGTGCCAGTTGGCACACCCGGTTGCCTTCAGGTCCGGTGATACTGATTTGCCCAAAATTCTTTTTGTAAAGAATAGTGCTCTCTATACTGTAATCATTTCTATAGCCTCTTAAATGCTTGGTGTATATAATCGGGCTCGTAAATGGCGAGGACGTAAAATCATAAAATGTGTACCCCTTCCAATCGCGTTTGCTCAACTCGGCATAATGCCGGTCACCGGTCAAAAACATGACTCCGCCTATATTGTTTTCGACAATAAAGTCGAGCAATCTATTCCGCTCCACCGAGTATTTGGCATACGAATCGCCATACCAGGAATCATTCAACACCTGTGAGCCTACACAAATAAACTTGAAAGATGCATCACTCTTTTTCAATTCCCTCTCTAACCATTCTATTTGTGCCTCACCGAGAAAAGAAGCGGTAGAGTCCCCTACCGGATCGAGGTACCAGCGATCATCCGTCATGAAAAATTGCGCATCATAATTTCGGAAAGTATAGTAAATACCGGGCACGGTGTCGCCATGATCAAAATTATTCGGCCAAAAACCTTTGAAGACTTTCATCGAAGTATCTTTTAAAGGAAAAGTTCGGTCGGCATCGTTCCATCCGTAATCATGATCATCCCAAATGGCGTAATTGGGTTGATTTCTCAGAAAATCACTCAGGATTAAAAAACTGTTTCGTATTTTCAACTGGCGGGCAAACATATTATCATAACTGCGATAGTCTTTCCCTATATAATACACATTGTCTCCCAGCCATACCGCAAAATCTGCATGTTTTCGTTTCATTGCCCAAAAAATACGAATAGAGCTTCCCGGAAATATAAACCGTGCAAAACCCGGACTCATATACGCACAGGAGCCGAATAAAAATTTCACATCTTTCATGGTGGTATCTGCCAAAGTACGGACTATACATTTTGGCTGGGGCATTATAGGCTCTAACGCATAAATCACTCTATAAACATGGTCGGGTTGCAAATCCGTAAAATCCATATTCAAGGCAATATTCCCTTTCTTATCATTTATTTTTTCAAGACGGGTGGCATGATATAGAGTTTTAGATGCGGTATCCTCCAACGAAAGCATATTCTTTCCTTCGCCCCGGTACGCAATCCAAAGCCGGGCGGTAGTAGAAGTAACCGTACCTATCACCGGCCCTGTCACTAACTTAGCTTTTTCGGGATCTTGTGATTTAGCGGCAAACAAGTTAAGCAACAACAGAGCGAGCAGAATCGTTTTTTTCATATTTGGTATATGGCTAACAATAAGAAATGGAGCAAAAGTATTTTTACCTTACATAATCCCATAAAAAAGTCAACTGCATTTTTTTCGCTCGTGCGCAAATTCTGTTAAGCTCTCTTCAATATGATAAAACCCATTTGTTGTTTAATTTTTCTGCTGATGTACCATCTATCCTTTTCACAAACCTTGACCACTGCTCAGTCAGACAGTGCAGCTCTTTCCATTCTACGGCAAATGACGCTGAAAGAAAAAGTAAACGAAATGCACGGACATGGAGTCATTCGTTTCGGGATGTCAATCTTATTTTCAAAAAGAGTGAAACCCGTACATGCCGGAGGCTGTCCGCGTTTAAATATTCCTCCCACTATTTTTTTAGACGGCCCTCGCGGGGTAAGTTTGTATAAAGGCACTACTGCATTTCCGGTAACGATGGCGCGCGGGGCAAGTTGGGATAAGGATTTGGAAGAGCGCGTTGGAGAAGCCATGTCGGAAGAAATTCGTGCCTTGGGAGCCAATTATTCAGGGGCCGTGTGTATGAATTTATTGCGTCATCCCGCCTGGGGTCGCGCACAAGAAACTTATGGGGAAGATCCTTTCCACGTGGGCGAAATGGCCAGTGCGCTCGTAAAAGGAATTCAGAAACACCATGTACAGGCATGTGCCAAACATTTTGCCGCCAACAGTATGGAGAACAACCGGTTTGGCGGAAGTATGAATATGGAGGAACGCACTTTGCAAGAAGTGTATTTGCCGCATTTTAAAAAAGTGATTTTGAACGGATGCGCCTCGGTAATGAGTGCTTATAACCAACTGAATGGGGAGTATTGCGGGCAAAACAAAATACTGCTGACGGATATCCTTAGGAAGGATTGGGGATTTAAAGGCTACGTGACCAGCGACTGGCAAAATGGTCTATACGATACGCGCAAGGGAATTGAAGCGGGAATGAATATTGAAATGCCTTCCGGCAATTATTATTCTTTGAAAAAAGTGAAGCGACTATTGCAGAAGGGAGAAATCAAGCAAGCGCAGATTGACGATTTGATTCTGCCCATCATTCGCACTAAGATTCTCTTTGCATCAAAAAAAGAGGAACAGACTTATCCGAAAAGTTTGGTAGGATGCAAAGCGCACACCAATTTAGCCCGAGAAGTAGCCGAGAAAAGTGCAGTATTGCTGAAAAATGAAAACCATTTTTTGCCGTTCGATAAAAACAAAATAAAGCGTATTGCCGTTATCGGTTCACTGGCAGATGTAAAAGAAACCGGTGACCACGGCAGCAGTCGCGTTTACCCTTCTTACATTATTTCTCCCTTGGAGGGCATCAAAAATTATTTCGCTGGCACCTCCGCTCAAATTCTCACGGCTCCGGCAAACGATACAGACGCAATAAAAGCTATTTGCAAAAATGCCGATGCCGTTATCATTATTGCCGGCACTACTTTTTTAGATGAAGGCGAATACATCGGCAACGGGCATATCCGTGACCGCAATCACCCTGATAAACAAAATTTCATTACTCGCACGGGTATATTAGCGATAGGGGGCGACAGAGAGTACTTGCATCTCCATCATTCGGATATAGAGGTCATTCACACGGCAAGTACCGTCAATCAAAAGATTGTGGTGAGCTTGGTAGCCGGCAGTGCCGTTACTGTTGAAGAATGGCAACAGGAAGTTCCGGCCATTATCGAAACATTTTACAACGGCATGGAAGGCGGCCATGCGCTCGCCCGTATTTTATTTGGCGAGGTAAACCCTTCGGGGAAATTGCCGTTTACAGTTCCCAAGGCCGAAAGCGATTTGCCTCCCTTTAATTCGTACGATACCGCAGTTACTTACGGTTACTACCACGGCTATACACTTTTCGATAAAGAGAAAAAAGAGCCTCGCTATCCCTTTGGCTTTGGCTTGAGTTATTCTTCGTTTCGGATTTCCGATTTGCAAACTTGTAATGTTTTAAAAAACTCACCATTTACTACTGGCGACACTGTTTGCTTCTCGGTAAAGCTAAAAAACACCGGATCAAAAGTTGGGGCAGAAGTAGTACAGTTGTATGTTGGGGCTACCGATACCTTCCCTTGGGACGATGATATCGGTAGCCCCGTAAAACTACTTCACGGTTTCAAAAAAGTTTACCTGCCGCCTAACCAGGAGCAGACTGTTGAATTTGCTGTTGCCATCAGCGACCTCGCTAATTACCATACTGCAACTAAATCATGGGTGGTACAAAAAGGCAAGTATGAAGTGCTGGTTGGCAATTCCTCAAGAGATGAAAAAATGCTGAAGACGAGCTTCGAAGTAAAATGAGAGCCTCCGGTGTAGTTACTCTATATAAACGCGATTCATTTGTGATGAAAGGGTTCTGCTTGTCCCTGCCTCCATTATTCATTTTGCTTTTAAAAGCTCTCACTTTATACCAAATACATTTTCAAATACTGTTTAAGTTTTCAGTTAAAAAGTACGGGGACAATTGAACTTGGTTAGGCTGTAACCGAACTTACCGCTGTTTGCACCAGTTCCCAAGGGCATATAAAACGAATACTAGTTTAGATATCTTTAGCCATCTAATAACTCCACTCATCGGATGATTGTGAGTGATTGGGTTCATCAAATATTTAGGGCTTAAAAAAAGTAGCCGCTTGGCGCACTACTATTCCCTGCGGGGCGTGGCGGGCAGCAAAAGCACCCATTTGATTGTACCAACCGGGCACTATCACTGCTTTGTTGGACAGCAAGCCGGCCAGTCCAATCTTTGCTACCTTGTCTGCCTTCATCATAAACCGTGCGTTTTTCTCTGCCACGCCATCCATTTGAGCCGGAGTAAAAAAATCCGTTTCCGTTCCTCCCGGACAAAGGGCAGTTACATTTACCATTTGCTGGCGCAGTTCAAAGCGCAAAGCCCGACTAAAGGATAACATGAACGCCTTAGAGGCACAATACACCGCCATATAAGGCACCGGTTGAAAAGCTCCGGTACTCACCGTATTTAAAAGGTATCGTTTTATTTGGGGATTTGTGTTATTCAAAAATTCATGCGCCATTCGTATTTGTGCATCTACATTTAAGTGCAATACTTCCAGATGTTTATCAAGCGGCTCCTGCTCAAACTTGCCATAGTATCCCATGCCCGCATTATTAATAAGCATGTTTACCTCATAGCTATTCTCCTTTATCCAATTGAAAATCTTTTTGTGAACAGCATGATCTAAAAGGTCGGCTGTAAGTATTCTTACCTGTACAGCAAATTTCGCTGAAATCTCTACGGAGAGTTCCTCTAATAAATGCCCGGAACGAGCAACAAGAATCAGGTTCATGCCACGTTGGGCACATTCAAAAGCAAATGCTTTTCCAATTCCTTTGCTGGCGCCTGTAATGAGCGTGTAAAGCATCTTTTATTTCGAACCGGTGAATGGGTAATCTTTTATGTCGGACGGGTTGGTGGTGCTTTGCGCCCTTCCGTTTAGGGATAGGGTATTGCCATCGCGAATAGCCGCGCCAGAGAAATGATACAAATCATTATATCCCACAATCATTCCATTTTCATCTACCGTAGCGGTAGTTGAGTTGCTCAGTTTTGCACCGGCTACGGTAGCAAAGGTAACGTAGCTGCCCAACACCAAAGTCTGCAATTCCATTTTCAAGGTCTTATTGTCCACTTTGGTGACTACTACACGGTTAAGACCGGAACTTCCGGCTACTCCGGTATAAGTGCCTATCCAATCGGTGGCCAAGTCCTTTTGGCAAGAGGAGAAAATAGTAATTAAGGCGATAGTGACGAAGGCAATTCTAATTTTCATAAAGAGTGGTTTTGAAGTAAAAATAAAAGAATAAAACTGCTTGGGCAGTATTCATTTTTACCCGATAAACTACGTATGCACTCCCTCTTGCCGCAGTGTTCATCAAATTTTATTGCCCATAAATGAAACAGTCCTTCTGCGATGGCGTAAACATCGGCATAACAAAAATTGGAGCTGTTATGGGATCGAAGTATGTAATTACTCTATTATTATGTCTGCAATTGGGCTATGTGTTTAGCCAAAATGTAGGAATTGGGGAGCCTAACCCCGGAAGCAAACTCTCTGTAAAGGGAAGTATGGCGGTAGGCGATAACTATTCATCACTCAGTGCACCTGAAGGAAGCCTGATAGTGGAGAAAAAACTCGGTATCGGAACTTCGAGTATTGACAGCAATGCCATACTCGATATTCAATCCACTACCAAAGGAATTATTCTTCCGCGCATGAGCAAGCAGCAGCGCGAATCTATCGCCCATCCCGCACAGGGACTAATGGTGTTTGATACTGATTCAAATACGCTGTTCTTTAATGATGGTGCCAACTGGTTTAATTTTCCGGCAGTGGATCTTATTCACGATAAGATTGTGGGACTAACAAGCAGCGCACTCACTAATAGTCTTGGGTTGAACCTAGGCGGTGGAGGAGGTTTACTGGGAGGAGGAGGCAGCAGCGGAGGGCTTGGAAACGGTACTGCAGCCGGAAACACACCTTACTGGAACGGCAGTTCATGGGTAGTGAACTCAAGCAACATTTATAATAGAGGAGGCAACGTGGGAATCGGCACCTCTTCTCCTTCTACTACATTCGAAGTAAACGGAAACGGACGATTTACCGGCTCTCTTAGAGTGGGAGCTTACACATTGCCTACTTCAGACGGCAACAACGGACAGGTACTCACGACTAATGGGTCAGGGACGATTACTTGGGCTACTGTATCGGGAGCAAGTGGCAACTATATCAATAACAGTACCTCGCAGCAGTCATCTGCCAACTTCAATATTGGCGGCAACGGCTCAATGGGAGGGAATGCCAGCATCGGTGGTTCTGCTACGATTGGTGGCAATACCGGCATTGGCGGCTCTGCTACCATCGGAGGGAATGCCACCATCAGCGGAAACAATACCGTGGGAGGCTCGCTAAGTGTAGGTGGCAATGTTTCGATTACCGGCACTTTGTCACTCAATCATTATTCTTTCCCGGGCTCCAACGGAACCAACGGGCAAGTGTTGACTACAAACGGGGCAGGT
>CAZQYO010000116.1:0-8418 GCA_964597415.1 uncultured Chitinophaga sp. | reverse complement strand
TACTTCACTGTGGTACCCGAAAGAGAAACAAGGCACTGCATTAGGTATTTTTGGTGTAGGAAATGCAGGAGCCGCATTGACGACTCTGTTTGCCCCCACACTTCTCAATCAACTAACACAGCACGGAAATAATCCTGAAGGCTGGCGCACTTTGCCACAACTATATGCAGCTATGCTGATCGTAATGGCAATCATTTTTCTTTTAACAACTGAAAATAGAAAGCCGTCAGAGATTAAAACAATGTCTCAGCGTTTAGCCCCATTGAAAGAAATGAGAGTATGGCGGTTCGGGCTTTATTATTTCTTTGTTTTTGGGGGTATTGTTACACTGGCACAATGGCTGCTGCCATACTATGTCAACATGTACTCCGTATCTATAGTTACAGCCGGACTTATGGTTTCAGCTTTCAGCTTACCGGCCGGCTTAATCCGGGCTGCCGGTGGGTGGCTTTCAGATAAGGTGGGTGCACGAGCTGTTCTTCTTTGGGTATTTGGTGTCAGCATTGTATGCCTGTTTTTTCTATTCCCACCTCGTATGGAAATTAGAGCACCCGGACAGGGAATTATGGCCAGCAAACCCGGCAATGTAACGGCAGTTTCCGATTCGGAGATTATAATTGATGATGCAAGGTATATGCTCCAACCAAAAAACGGGGGATCATCACAAACAGAAATTCGCTTGGGAATATTTCATAATGCAGATGAAGATTTTACTCCGCTCCCCACTTCGTCTTTCTGGCAAGAGCCACAAGTGAAAGTGGGAGATACTGTTATTAAAGGACAACTGCTTGCCAAAGGATTTACACATATCTATTTTCAAGCAAACAAGTGGATATTCTTCACCTTGATTTTTATTCTGGGTATTATGATGGGAATTGGAACCGCTGCCGTTTACAAACATATCTCTGATTATTACCCCACCAGTATTGGAACAGTAGGCGGCATTGTGGGAGTGATTGGCGGTATTGGTGGATTTATAAATCCGATTTTATTCGGTTACCTGCTAAAGGGAACGGGCGTGTGGACCACCTGCTGGATGTTTCTTGCCGTGGTAGCTGCTATTTGCATCCTATTCCAAAGTTTTGCTATAAAGGCGGCAAAACTATCTGAGGCCCAGAAAAAGGCTATTGCCGATAAATTACAATGAGGCAAACGCATTTGCCACATAATAAAAAATTATGACCTCAACTTCAGTTGGTGCTAAAAACAATATTTCCAGGTGGGGGAATAACTATCTAATGGTCAATTTAGAAGAGATGATAAGGAATTTGTCTCCCTCCTATTTTGCTATGGTTATGGCAACGGGCATTGTTTCTATTGCGACACATTTATTCGGAATGCCGCTGATTGCAATGGGCTTGTTTTGGCTAAACCTTTTTGCCTATTTGGTATTATGTGTTGCTTTTACAGTGCGCTTTATTTTATGCCGAAATGAATTTCTAAGCGATCTTTTTGATCATGCACGGGGGCCTGGTTTTTTTACTACGGTGGCGGCCACTTGCTTATTGGGCGCACAATTTATTCTCTTATGGGATAGCTATGAGATTGCTGCGGTGCTTTGGTTTCTCGGAATTATTCTCTGGCTGGTGATTACTTATACCGTTTTTACCACTTTTACTATCAAAGAAGATAAGCCATCCCTGCAAGAAGGGATCAATGGCGCATGGCTGCTGGCAGTAGTATCTACGCAAGCGTTGGCTGTATTGAGTGCCAGATTATCTATGCACTTTGAAACGTATAAACTCATCATCAATTTTTTTGCATTTTCTATGTGGTTATGGGGCGGTATGCAATATATCTGGATGATCTCCCTTATCTTTTACCGTTATACCTTCTTTACTTTTTCACCGAATGATCTATCCCCACCTTACTGGATCAATATGGGAGCTATGGCTATTTCTACGCTGGCGGGTTCAATACTCATTACGAATACGCCACATGCCCCCTTTTTACTTTCTACCCTCGCTTTTCTTAAAGGGTTTACTATTTTTTACTGGGCTACCGGTACATGGTGGATTCCCATGCTAATCATTTTGGCTTTTTGGCGGCATGTTTACAAAAAATTCCCTCTTACTTATGATCCATTGTATTGGGGAGCTGTATTCCCTTTAGGGATGTACACTGTGTGCACTTATATGCTGGCAGAGTCTATGGAGTTAAAATTTTTATTGCCCGTTCCAAAATACTTCATCTACATTGCACTCGTAACGTGGACAGCTACATTTATCGGCTTGGTCAAGAACCTGACAAAGAAACTTCTCTACAAAAAGCGATATTTTAATAATAGATAAATGCTCAAGCAGGTAATGACGAAAATCATTTTCCCAATAGATCCATATTCCCGTCATTTACAACAAAACATAGCGCATGATCACAGTTAGAGAATTAAAGAAAACAGACCCCGTTACAAAACAACAAGAAAAAGGCTTAGACCAACAGGAAGATTCTCCTATGGATCCACCGGCTGCCTACGAAGAGCCTGGTAAGATTGATATGAAGAGGGAGAATATGTGTACTTCGCTACAGACTTTTATGAACGAGCATGAAGCAGTTTTGAAAGTAGTGACCGCATTTGAAAAAGGCCTGGTAGAATACAAGACAAATGGGTACAAACTCACCAATGAGATTAATGAAGCCTTCGGTAATTTTTTCAAATGCCTTGATGATGATTTGCTCCCCCATAACCGTAAGGAAGAAAAAATTTTATTTCCCATTCTCAATCAAAAGCTGATTGATGCAGGCGAGCATAGCAAAGGGCATAAATTAGTAACGGCTATTGATGTAATGGAAGATGATCACGTAAAGTTTATACAACTCGGCACCCTTGCTTTTAACTTGCTTGGTTTGTCCAGCCGAATTGCAGATGAGCGCTCAAGAATATTTGTACTTGATACGGCTTACGAAACTTCGCGCGAATTAATTGAGTTACTCAAGCTGCATATCTACCGGGAGGATGTTACCTTATTTCCTCTGGCGCAAAAATATATTTCTGTAGATGAGTTTGATACCATTCAACAACAAATGGAGAAGTTCTGAATCATCGGTTTGATTTAAGTTGAGATAATGATTACTGATCAACATCATCGCATTCACGATTATCTGCGCATTTCCTTGACGGAGCGTTGTAATCTTCGATGCTTTTATTGTATGCCTGAAGAAGGAATTTTACTTCGCCCCAGAGAAGATTTTATGTCATTTGAAGAGGTGGTGACGATGGCAAGAACTTTTGTTTCTCTGGGGGTTAAAAAAATAAGGCTTACCGGGGGCGAACCTTTAGTAAGAAAAGATGCCAAAGAAATTCTAAAAGAACTCTCCAAACTTCCGGTTGAACTCGCCATCACTACAAATGGAATTTTGGTAGATGAATACATGGATACCTTTGAGGCTTGCGGAATTAAATCTATCAATGTGAGTTTAGATTCCCTCAAAGAAGGAAAATTCAATTCTATTACTCGCAGAGATTATTTCGGCAAGGTTACCGCTAACATCCGGGCGCTGCTCAACGGAAAGTTTCATGTAAAGGTGAATGCGGTAATGATAAAGGGAGTAAATGAGGACGAGGTTTGTGATTTTGTTTCCTGGACTCGTGATAAAAACGTTCACGTGCGTTTTATTGAGTTTATGCCATTTCAGGGAAACAAGTGGGATTGGAGTAAAGGCGTTTCGTTTAATGACATGATGGCGAAAATAGAAAATCAGTTTGGCGACAACATCATCAAACTAGATGATGGTAAAAATGATACCGCGAAGAATTATGCAATTGCAAATCATCTGGGAACCTTTGCTATTATTAGTTCGGTTACCAATCCTTTTTGCGACACATGCAATCGGATTCGCCTCACGGCTGATGGCAAAATGAAAAATTGTTTATTCTCTTCTTCTGAAACGGATTTACTCTCTGCCATGAGAGCCGGTGAAGATATTGTACCATTGATTTTGAAATCAGTTTGGGGAAAGAAAGCACTACGCGGAGGCATTGAAACCTTGGATGATTTTGCCAAACAGAAAAATAGAGCGATGGTATCCATTGGAGGTTAGTTTAAAAGATAAAATACTCACTATGGCACAAGAAAAGAAGGAGGTGACGGTAGTACAAAATGAAATGATTGATGCAGCATTTAATTTCTGGTTCAACGATCAAGGGCATATTCGTTCGCCATTTCCACATTATATACGCGAGTCCTTGCGCACTCAATCATTAGATAAATTTTTTGATTGGACAGCCAAGATCTCTGATCGGGCAAAAGATGAAATCAACGATGAAATTGTAGCAGAGAAATTTGAAGAGATTTTATTTGAAACGGCCGGTGGATTAGTCAAAACTCATGATGAAAGATTAACCATTCTTTACCCATTTATGCCTCGGATGGGAGATGTGATTAGCCCCAAAGGAGCAGAGGATAAGCATGGGCAAAGTGTTGTAGTAGATCGCTCGCATGTGAAGCGAAATGATCAGGCGTACTTAAAAATAAAGTTGAAATCTGTGGATACAGAAGATATTTGGGAAACTGAATTTGAATTGCCGGAGTGAAGTAATTTCCTTTCAACAAATCAATGGATCAACATTTTTTGATCAAAAAAACTCAAATTAATACCTAAGTATTCGATTTTAAAATCGTCTATCTGACTTCTTCTCCGGCCAAATAATTCTTCACCTCCTTCACTTTTCCGTTGTTGTCAAAGTATGTCACCGCTCCTTCCAGGTTGTCGTTTACATAGTGGCCCTCACTTTCCTTTTGCCCGTTTGAATACCAGTGAATAAATTTCCCATTTAGTTTATCCTCCTTGTAAACACTTTCACTCACTTTATTTCCATTGTCGTCCCATATTGTCCAAACGCCATCGCGTTTGCCTTTCACAAATGTGCCTTCCATCTGCTTTTTCCCATCTTCATAATACCAAGTCCACTTCCCTTCATCTCTGCCATTCACTTTGCTTCCGACAATTTTAGATTGTCCATTTTCATAGTTGGTATCATCGGTATTGTATTCATAAGTGGCCCAAATAGAAATGAGAATGATGCAAGCCATCACAATGCGATGGTATTTCAAGTTTTCTTTAAAGACGGACCGGTCAGCCATAGGAGAATTGCGGATAACTGTTTCGTGCAAATTTACTGTATTAAGTGAAGAGTGCGCTCGCTGTGAACGTCAATTTAATTGTATTTGTTCGACAAACCACGCATTGCTTAACTGCCGGGTTGTTGTCTATCAGCAACTGTCCTTTAGTGGGATAACTCTTTAGCTTTACGCTAATTTAAAGTCTCTCATTCATTTTCTGGAGCACCCTGAAATAGACGGAACAAAGCATCTCTATGAAATTAAATCTTCAGGGATTTGCTGACTCTATGAATCGTACTTCTGTAAGTCTTTGGTCTTGTCCATTTCCAGTACATAAATACGGTTGGGATGCAACACATAAATATCCATGCCGAAATTGATTACTTTTTTGTTTTGCAATCCTTTGAGAATAATATGGTTTTCATCGTTCATGGAGAATACCACAAAATGTTTATCGCGGAAGCAATCCAATAGCTTTTCGACAATCGCAAAGCCGGCATCCATCAAATTAATCCCCTTTGCCGTTTCTTCTGTATAGGGAACGCCATATTCATTTTTAAATATTTCTTTCATCATGCTGTGGCTGTTGAAAAAATCTTCCATGGTGGTGATTTCCCATATTGCCATATTGTCGTACATAAAGTACTTTTCGTTGAAATCTGTAGCTATCATTGTTTATTGTTTTTGAAATTAATTGTGTCTTGCGCCTTCAATGATTCTGAAAATGTGGAGCACCGCAGGGAAAAGGGCATCCATTGTTTCTTTTGCCCCTTTTGTAGAGCCGGGTAAAGCGAGTATCAGGCAATTTCCCTTCATACCTGCAACACCACGCGAAAGCATAGAGTAGGGAGTTCTGTCCTGACCGTAATTTCTTGCCACTTCCATAATGCCGGGAATTTCCCGGTCGAGTAAAGGGCGTATGGCTTCCGGGGTGCAATCTCTCGGAGAAAGCCCGGTGCCACCTGTAAGAATAATGAGATCATTTTTTGCTTCGTAAAGCTCTTCCACTTTATTTTGTATCACTTCTATTTCATCGGGAATTATAGAGTAGTCAGAAATATTTACACTGCATGTTTCTAATTTCTTAATGATGGCTTTACCGGCACGGTCTTCTTTTGTGCCGGCCGAAATACTGTCGGAGCAAACAATAACGGCAGCTTTCAAATCATTTCTGAATTTGTCTATAAAGTCAGACTTGCCCCCCTTTTTTTCTTTCAATCGAATAGTGGAAATTTCAATCCCTTTGTCAATCGGTTTCAGCATATCATAAATAGTCAGTGCCACTACTGAGGCTCCGTGCATAGCTTCTACTTCCACTCCGGTTTTATAAACGGTATGCACTTCTACTTCGATAAGAATTTCCAGTTCAGAAATCTCATAGCGAATTTGAGTAAACTCTACCGGCATAGGATGGCAGTCCGGTATCATGTCACTGGTGCGCTTCACTGCAAAAAGTCCGGCTGTACGAGCACATTCCAATACATCGCCTTTTGGCACCGTTTTATTTTTAATAGCTTCTATGGTTTTAGAGTGGCTTACTCTCACAATGGCTGTGGCAATAGCTTCGCGCAAAGTGGAGGATTTAAATGTTACATCTACCATGATTTAATTGGTGTTTACTTTCCATGAATGAGTATCGTCTTCAAATATTTCTTTTCCCCAGATAGGGACATCCGCCTTTATTTTCTCTACTATATAGCGACACGCATCAAACGCTTCAGCGCGATGTGCCGATGATACAAAAACAAAAAGGGAAATTTCACCGGCTTCTACATTGCCTAAACTGTGGTAAATGTGCATACAGGTAAGATTGAATTTTGCAAAAGCCGCTTCCCGTATTTCGTGAAATACTTCCTCTGCCATTTCATCATAAGAGGTATAGTCAATAGATTGAACTGTTTTCTCTCCAATCACATCGCTGCGAACTTGACCCAAGAAAATATCGTGTGCGCCAATGTTTGTTTTTTTACTGTGTTTAGCTATTGAGTTGGCGATGAACTCAGCAGTGATGGGGCCACTTACCAATACTTTATGTTTCTTTTTTTCGCTCATATTTTTTCTGTTTGATTTTCACACATCATCCATTCTGACACTCCCCCTTTTAAATTAAATAAATTTTCAAACCCGTATTTGCTTTGTAAAAGTTCAATGGCGTATGCGCTTCTAATACCACTTCTGCAAACAACAATTACCTTTTTGTCTTTGGAGATTTCGGCAGCACGGTTTTCAATTTCCCCAAGTGGAATGTTTAAACTATGCAAAGTAGAAACATCCGGTTGTTCACCAAGTTCACGCACGTCAACTATTTGAATTTTTTCTTGGGATGAAATCAACGTATTTAATTCATCAACCGAAATCTCCAAAATGGAATTCTGAACCGTTTTATTTCCACAGAAATACTCATAATCCATTTTCTTGAATTCTACTTCTGTTTTTGGAATAGCTTTTATCGCCTCAGTATTTCTTTCAAATTCCAATGTCTGAAAGTTCATGTTTAGGCTATTCAAGATTAATAATCTCCCTACCAGAATTTCTCCAATGCCAACGATTAGCTTAATTGTTTCGTTTGCCATCAAAGTGCCGATGATGCCGGGAAGCACTCCGATTACACCAGCTTCTGAACAACTGGGTGCTAACTCAGGGGAAGGAGGGGAAGGAAATAAGCAGCGATAGGTAGGCGTATCTTTTCTTATGAAATCGAACACCGAAATTTGCCCTTCAAATCTGAAAATGGAACCGGACACTAAGGTTTTATGGAGTAAATAGCAGGCATCGTTAACTAAATACCGGGTGGTGAAATTATCAGTGCCATCCACAATGATATCATAGGCGGAAAATAGCTCAAACGCATTTTCGATCGTGAGTTTGATATTGAAAATTTTTATTTTAACAAAAGGATTTTGATTTTGTAGTTTTGCTTTTGCTATTTCTGTTTTCGGTTTTCCAATAGTTGAACTGTCAAATAAAATCTGACGCTGCAAATTACTTTCGTCTATCATATCAAAATCTATAATGCCTACATGGCCAACACCCGCTGCTGTAAGATATAGCAGCACCGGACAGCCGAGACCACCTGCGCCAATTACCAACACCCGCGCATTCTTCAACTTTGCCTGCCCTTCTATTCCAATTTCTGAAAGTAAAAGATGCCTGCTGTATCTCGATATTTCTTCTTTAGATAACATGGCTTATCCTCCTGCAAAAGGCGGCAACAGAGCTACCTCATCTTGGGTATTTATTTTTTGATTTTGAATAGCAATCTTTTTATTCACCACAATAACAAATGGATAGCCCTTTAATTTTGGAAAATCCAACATCAATTTCTCCCTCACTAAATCAGTATCTTCCACGGTTGTCA
>CAZQYO010000115.1:0-8509 GCA_964597415.1 uncultured Chitinophaga sp. | reverse complement strand
GAATTGCCGAAAACTTTCGTGATTAATGCGACCGGAGGCAAGAACCTGATTGCTTTTCTCATCATAAATTTCGAGATTATCGCCAAAGTTAAATCCGTGTTCATCTAACAAGACCTTTTGGTTGCGGAGGTGATAAGTGGTGTTCAGGAAGGATACAGTGACAGTATCATCCACTAATAACACGTCCCCCTTTAGCAAAGGTTTGGTAGGCGAGCCATACACTGTAGCATTTACCACTGCATGACCGCGACAGTTTTTTACATACTTATCGAAGAACTCGTAGTTGAGAAAATTTAATCCGAGCCGCTTGCCATCTACCGCTATATTCAAATCGGGATGTAAAGGGTCAATGGAAAGATAGCCTTTTGCCTCAATGTTATTGTTAATGCTCTTCACAGAAGCGTAGATATCTATTCTCTTTGCCTGATCGTTCAGAGTGGTTTCAATGTTCACGTCTCCGATCAACTGATCGCCCAAGGTAAACTGATCTGCTACCAGGTCGGCAAATATTTTGGGTTTATAGAACACATCCTCTACGGTCAGTTTACCGTTTATGTTCCCATGCAACTGGCGCATCTTGGTCGTAAAAATTCCCGTGAAATCTGAAATGCTGGTATTGTCTAAAGTCAGTTTAATGGAAGTAGAAGTATCATTTTTGAGATAGCTGCTGAGGTAAACGGTTTGATCATCGCTGCTAAATGTGAGATTGTTAGTAGTAATGCGTTTGCCTTCAATCTGAATTTTATTGCCTTCGTTGAAATGCCAGTTATGGTCGGCTAATTTTACATCAGAGGGGTCAATACGAAGAATAGATTTTCCTTTAAGCGGAGTGAGGTAAGCGGTGATATTGCCGTAGTTAAACTGCCGCTTGTCCGTAGCGAGCATATTAAATTTCACATCTCCGTTTTCTTGCGTTTTTGCTGTAAATGCAGCGGTGTCTAACATCAGGCTGTCGCCATTATACAACTTTGCCAATGTGGTAGTAAAATCTATGGCGGCATTCTTTGCATCGGCATCTATGTTTGCGTTTTTAAAGTGCAAATTGCCGATTTGGAAATTGGGGGAATAGGCGGTGAGATGCAAGTTGTGATTCACACTGCTAAACTCTCCGGTAAGGCGGGTGTTCTCGATATGAGAAAAAGCAGGGGCGATAATTCGCGTTAAGTTTCGAGGGTCGTAAATTCTGACATCCAAAGTAAAATCCTGTGGAGCCATAGTAGAAGTATCTACAAAGTTTCTTGTAAAGGTGTACTTGGCAAAATTAATCAGTGCCTGCGGCAATTCTTTGACGGAGAAGTGCCCGATCAATTCCCCGTCTGCCACTTCAGAAGAAAGCTTAATTCTCTTTTTCCCCTCCTCTACAAAGTTGGCATCTAAGGTGAGATAGTTGATGTAGGCTTCGATAGTATCGCGAACAAACTGGGCATTAGCTATGCGAATGGTCCCTACCAGATCTTCTATGGTACTTCCTCTGAAATTAGAAGTGACGTTTGCCGCAATAGATAAGTTGGCTGTGGTAAGATTTAGCTTTTGCAATATGGCTTTGTGAATGCCGGCTGAGAAATCAAACTCCGGTACTTTTTGACTCAAATCTACCTTACCGTCAAAATCCATATTGAGATACGGGTCGCGAACCGATAATTTACCGTTAAACGATTTCTGCACCACTGAGCCATTCACTTTAATATCCTTGTACTCGTATCCCTTCAAAGTTATACTGGATATATTCCCCACCAAATCAGCATGTAAACTCTCCAGTGTCAGTCCTCCTCCTTTAATTTGGGTATTCATGGAGACAGTTCCTAAATTTTTTACATCCCCGAAATATTTCCCCAGATCAAAATCATTCAGCGCAAGGTCACCGGAGTAACTGCTTTTGTTTCGCTTTTTATCATATTTAAAGTTGATGTCGGTAGTAGCGGATCCGATATCGGTATTCAATTTTCCGTTCGATACAAAGTCGGTCACAAAGCCATCCAGAGAGCCGCTGTAATGCACTACGCCAAGTTTGTCCCGATTAGGAGGGAATTTAATAAGCGGGTAAATTCTTTTCAAGTCGCTGCCGGTAGTGGCTAATTGCTCTACCCGGAGATTAAGCGATGCTTCATAAATATTGGGTAGTCCTTTGGTATAAAAATTTCCTTTAAAAATGGAAGAAGAGGCGGTTCTGATTTCTATATTCTTTCCTCTCAAACTACTTATCTCTCCGCTCACATCACCATCTACTCTCAACTTGTTGTGTTGTACTTTTTCCAGATTCCGCACAAAATAATTCAAGTCTTTGAGGGAGACCTCTGACTTTCGCAAGCGGGCATCAATGGTGACTTTGTTTAGAAAATTTTTAAAGTCCCGGAAATGCTCGTACTGAAAACTAAGATAATCAGTGATATGACTACTCCCCGTTTTAATATCCAGATTTTTGAGCGTAATGTCCTTCACTGATACCCGCGCATCAGTGGAAAGGTTCTTTACCATAAACCCGCTTCGGTCCATTGCCCTTAGCTTTTTTACCGAAGCAAAAATAGTATCGGCCACTATAGCGCCCTTCTCGGCAAACAGGTTAATACCCGAAATGTCCAAGTGTTTAAAGTCCATCCCTCTCGGTAAAATTGTGTCGGAGTTATGGTCGTTCATGCGAAACCGCGCATTAGTAAGTTCGAGTTCATCGAAAGTGAGGAGTGGGCCGTTGGGCAAAAAATGAAAATCACCGATGGTATCTTCCTCTGTTTGCTTTTCGCGTTTCGCTAATTCTAAGTTCACTTCCACCCCGTCAATACGTATTGAACGAAATGCGATACGGTTATTTTTCAAATCAAAATCTCTCACTGAAATTTCGCAGATAGGCAGCCTTATGGCAATATCGGTATGAGCCTTTTCATCGCGATACCGAAAATCAGTTTGGCTTAACTTGACTTGGTTTATATCTATCTTCCACACAAAAAAAACAGAGGCTGCTGTATCTTTTTTTACTGTTTCAGGATTTTACAACTTCTTGAAAACATCGGTCAGGTTTAAATGCTCTCCGGTAGAATCCCTGAAAAGATAGACTTGAGCGCGATCAAGCGTAATGGCACTAATCGTGATATTCTTCTTCAGCAAATCAAACACTTTGAATTTCAAGTGTAGGTCGCCCGCATAAATCAGGGTGTCCTTATTCAAATCTTCGAGATAGAAACCGACAAAATCAGCCTGGTTAAAAAATTGAATTTTTACCTTATCAATACTTACGGTGGTTTCTAATTTTGAGGAAAGAACAGCGGTGACCCGCTTTGCCAAAAAAGTTTGAAAAGCCGGGAGCCGCAGCGCAGTAAAGAATGCCGTAATCAGCAATGCCAGCATCAGCAAACTCCACAAAGACCATTTCGCTATCTTTTTCCCCAACTTCTGATTTTATCTATTCAACGCGGAAAGAAGAAATAATTTCTGATTTTCGTCCCCATGAGCATTACTATTCTTGCCATAGAATCTTCTTGTGACGATACCTCTGCCGCAGTGTGCAAAGATGCCAAAATTCTTGCCAATGTAATTGCGGGGCAACAGGTGCACGAACAGTGGGGAGGGGTAGTGCCCGAATTAGCCTCGCGTGCTCATCTTCAAAATATAGTTCCGGTGGTGGACAGTGCCCTCAAACAGTCCGGAATTAAGAAGCAGGAAATCAGTGCGGTGGCCTTTACTCGAGGCCCCGGGCTTATCGGATCGCTGTTAGTGGGTTTGAGTTTTGCCAAATCGTATGCACTGGCTTTGAATGTACCCCTAATCGAAGTGAATCACCTGCAAGCGCATATTCTCGCACACTTTATTGACAACCATCCCTCCTTTCCGTTCTTATGCCTCACGGTATCGGGCGGGCATACACAAATAGTGCTGGTTAAGGATTTTTTGCAAATGGAGGTGATAGGAGAAACCTTAGATGATGCTGCCGGTGAGGCTTTCGACAAAACCGCGAAACTTCTCGGACTTCCCTATCCCGGTGGCCCCTTGTTAGATAAATATACCCGACAAGGTCGGTCTGAAAAATTTCATTTTCCCGAACCGCAAATTCCCGATTTCAATTTCAGTTTCAGTGGACTTAAAACTTCAGTACTGTATTTTCTGCAAGCCGAAGTCAAAAAGAACCCAAAGTTTATTGAGGAAAATATTTATGACTTATCTGCCGCTATTCAGAAAACTATCATAGATATTTTATTGAGGAAAATTGAAAAGGCTGCGCGGAAGTTTAATATTCACGAAATAGCACTTGCCGGTGGTGTTTCAGCGAACTCTGAGCTTCGTCAAAGATTGGAAGATTTGGGAAAGAAAAACGGATGGAATACTTACATCCCTAAGTTTGAATACTGCACTGATAATGCTGCCATGATTGCCATCACCGGTTATTATAAATATTTAAAGGGTGAATTTGCCACTCAGCTAACGGAACCGCTCGCTCGCTATCATTTGTAAAATGGGAGAGTGACAGTTCTTGACAAAGCATCTCCGAAAACTTTTCGGAGAATGGTTTTTCTTCTTTTTATCACCAAAATCAATGAAATCGTATAAAAGGCGATCTATTATCGAATGGCGATAGGATACCGGCCTTAGTGGAACAGAAATAGTTTCCTCAAATTCCTGCGATCGTGCCGGGTACCTCTTTATAGACCGGCAAAAAAGTGGAAATACCGTTGGCTGCTTATATTCGCGTTTTATTAAACGGCTATGGGAAACAAAATAATTATAAGTCTCTTGGTATTGATTATCGGCTTTTTAGGGTTCATCACCGTTCAGCATTACAAATTAGAAAAGAAGGTAGATGCCCTATTATCCCGACAAGGGGAAGACGTAAATATTACACCTGCCGGTCCCGATAATAGCTCTATCGCCAATCCCGCAGGAGCCAGTCCTTTTGATAAACCTAATGTAGATCCATTGGGCGATCAATTTCCTCCCAACTCTGCTACACCACCACCACTCACCGAAGTGAAATTTGAAAAGACAGAGCATAACTTTGGTAAATTAAAAGAAGGAAACAAAGTCAGCACCACATTTCATTTTACGAATACCGGAAAAAACCCGCTAATTATTTCCAAGGCAGTCGGCTCCTGCGGGTGTACCGTTCCGCGCTGGCCCAAGTCTCCGGTAGCTCCCGGCAAGAGCGGAGAAATAGAGGTGGAGTTTGACAGTGCAGATAAGAGTGGAGAACAAATGAAAACTGTTTCGGTGAGCACAAATACCTCCACCCCGTTCACCGAGTTGGTGATCAGAGCAACCATTATACCGAAAGCTGACTAATGGCGCGTATTCTCGCATTTGATTATGGTAGAAAACGAGTAGGCATTGCAGTAACAGATCCACTGCAAATGATTGCCAATACCTTAGAAACATCCGAAACGAAACAACTTTTTCCGTTCATTGATTCGTATTGCCGAAAACAAGAAGTAGAATCTTTTGTGGTGGGCTATCCCTTCTCGCACGGGCATCAGGAGAACCCTATCAGTAAAGAGATTGATAAATTTATTGCAAAGCTCCGGCAATTATATCCCGATAAGCCGGTGCATAAAATTGATGAAAGTTATACTTCAAAAATTGCCGGTCAAACTTTGCTGATGAGCGGGGTCAATAAAAAGGAAAGAAGAAAGAAAGGGCATATTGATGCCATCTCCGCTAACCTGATTCTTCAAACTTACCTTGAAATGAATCCTCCTAAATAAACCGCGTTTGGATTTTCAAACTCATACTTCGTAATTCGCAAAAAGAAATAAAGAGAGATGGTTCTACCGATAGTAGCTTATGGTGATCCGGTGTTGAGAAAGACGGGGGTCGAAATTCAAAAGGATTACCCCGGACTGCAACAGTTGATTAACGACATGTTTGAAACAATGGAAAAATCAAAAGGGGTAGGGCTGGCCGCTCCGCAGGTGAACAAACCCATTCGGCTGTTCATTATTGATTCTTCTAAAATGTTTGATGAAAAGGAGAAAGAAGAAGGTTTGCGCGAAGTTTTTATCAATGCCAAAATCATTGAAGAGTCAGGCGAAGAATGGGGCTACGAGGAAGGCTGCCTGAGCATCCCTGGCATTCGTGAAGATGTGTACCGAGAAGAAACGCTGCTGATTCAATACTACGATCGCGATTTTAATTTTAAAGAAAAAAAACTGACCGGACTAACAGCGCGTGTGGTGCAGCATGAATTTGACCACATCGAAGGCATTCTCTTTATTGACCATCTGAAACCGTTAAGAAAAAGTTTGCTCAAAAGCCGGTTAGACAATATCTCGAAGGGGAAGGTGAGCGTAGATTACAAAATGAAATTTCCGAAAAAGTAGTTTTACACGTCTTGCAATTATTTTTGCCCCTACCCACAATAATTTTGTATTTATACCGTCCGCTTATCGTGGAGTTTTCCCTCTTTATTTATAAATAGACAAACATGTACTTAGCAGGAACCGGCAGAGGAGATATTACCGCATTTGTAAAAGGGGTAGGAATGTTGGGCTATGGTATTCATTACAATACCATGGAAGGGGTGGAAACCTCATTGACAGCGCGTGCCTTCGTACTGGCCGATTCTAAAAGCGGAAAAAAAATCTGCTATGTGAACTGCGAACTGTGCTTTATTACTCTCGCTCTCAAAAAGGGAGTTTTAAAAGGATTGGAACGTCAACATCCGGAATACGGTTACGATGAAGACAATTTAATTATAACGGCTCAACATACCCACAGCGGCCCGGGCGGTTATTCCTACTATGGCTTATACAACTTGAGCATTCCGGGTTTTGTGATAGAAGTTTATCGAAAAATAGTGGACGGCATCATTACCGCCATAGTGAACGCAGAGAAAACTATTAAACCGGCAAAACTTTTTATCGGCACCGGAGTATTTGCTCCCGAAAAAGAAGTGGCCTTTCAGCGCTCTATCGAAGCGTATAATTTAAACCCCGAAGTAACCGAAAAAATCACTTTTGAAACCCGGCATCTCGCCTTAGACAGAGAGATGACTTTACTGAAAGTGACTACTGAAGATGGAGAAGAAATGGGTTCTATCAATTGGTTTGGAGTGCATCCGACCAGCTTGCCCAATACCAATCACAAAGTTTGCTACGACAATAAAGGATATGCCTCCGCTTATACAGAAGAGCACTTTCGCGAAAAAGGGGTACCGAATTATCTTTCCGTTTTTGCACAAGGCACCTGCGGAGATGTTACCCCTCGTTTTGTTTACCACCCCATTTATCCCTTTGGAAGAGGACAATGGGAAGGAAAATACCCCGATGACTTTGAAAGTGCAAAATTCAACGGTAAACTGCAATCAGAGAAAGCTATCGAAATTGCCGAATCTCCCGACCTGACTCCTGGTGAGGGAGAGATTGATGGGGAATTAATGTTTGTAAACTTTAGCGATATTACTTGCGACCCTCGCTTTGCCAATGGCCGAAAGGATGCCCAAACCGGCCCTGCGGCTTTAGGCATCGCATTTTTTACCGGCACTAAAATAGACGGGCCGGGCATACCCCCGATAGTAGGCAAACTGCTCGCCCTACTTTCGCGCTTAGTAAAATGGTTTGAAAAATTCAGAACCAACTTTTCTAATGAAGAATACAAAAAGCTAATCAGGAGAAAATACAAGGCGCAAGGCAATAAAGACATTATGATAGAGTCTAACGCGAGACGAGTGTTTGGCACTAAGCACATTGATCGCTTGCCGATACCCGGTTGGGCCGACCCTGCCATTGCTACCATCAAGTATTTTTACAAAAAAGTAGGTTTCCTCAAAAAGCCCTGGACTCCCAAAATACTTCCACTTCAGTTAGTTATATTGGGAGATGTTGCCATTGCGGCTTTTCCCTTTGAGATCACCACCATAGCAGGGAAACGCCTCCGCCAGTCTTTGTTAGAAACACTTTCGCAGCGAGGGATTACCCGAATCATATTATCTCCTTATGCGAATAGTTACTCCGGGTACATCACCACGTACGAAGAATATCAGGCGCAGATTTACGAGGGAGGACACACGGTTTTCGGTGAATGGACATTAGCTGCCATACAAACTAAATTTGAGGTATTAGCCAAGCAGTTGCTAAAACCTAAAGAAGAACGGACTATTCCCCACGATGTAATTCCCCCGGATTTTACAGAAGAAGAGTTGAGCCACTTTCCTTTTTATAGACGCGCTTGGTACATTCGTCAGGAACTTATCCGCTCCAGAAGAATGGAACGCAGAGGAATACCGCTGGATCCTATTGAATAATCAGTTACACTGTTACCGAAACTTTAGTATTGCAGATAGATTTCTTTTTTCTTCTGCACTCCGAAAAGGTAATGCACCCCGGCCATTAAGCCGGCTCTGAAGTTGTAACTCTTTTGGTAACTCACTTCATTCTTGCTGTACCAATCTAAGTCTTTAAGCGTTTTTCCGTTCAGGTCATTCAGCCCTCCGTAAGTGCTTAGTCCAATATCAATGAATAAATAATCGGTAGCAAACACTTCTATCCCTAACTGCATGGCCAAGCCGATATCTACTGTTTTAAATTTTTCG
>CAZQYO010000114.1:4686-8564 GCA_964597415.1 uncultured Chitinophaga sp. | reverse complement strand
GCAGGATATATAAATTAGTAGATACCTGTGCGGCTGAGTTTGAAGCGAAAACTCCTTACTATTATTCATCGTTTGAGCCGAGAGCCATAGGCACTGATTTGCCAAGTAATGAAAGCCCGGTGAGCAAAAAGAAAAAAATAATTGTGCTCGGCAGCGGGCCAAACCGCATTGGGCAGGGTATTGAATTTGATTATTGCTGTGTGCATGGCATAATCGCTATTAAGGAAGCGGGCTACGAAGCCATCATGATGAACTGCAACCCCGAAACGGTTTCTACCGATCCTGACATTGCCGATAAACTTTATTTTGAGCCGGTGTTTTGGGAGCACCTCCGCGAATTGATAGAGCATGAAAAACCCGAAGGGGTGATTGTGCAGTTGGGCGGACAAACCGCACTGAAACTTTCGAAAAATCTGGAGGACAACGGCATCAAAATCATCGGCTCCAGTTTTGAGGCGATGGATATTGCCGAAGACCGCGAACGGTTCAGCGACTTGCTCAAAGAATTGGATATCCCCTACCCGAATTACGGAGCAGCGAAAAATGCCGAGGAGGCGATTGAAGTGGCGCACCGCGTTGGTTTCCCCGTGTTGGTTCGCCCCAGTTATGTGTTGGGCGGGCAGCGAATGCGCATAGTGATTGACGATGAAGATTTGACGAAGAGCGTGGTGAGCATTCTTAAATTTTTCCCGGAAAATAATATTCTGATTGATCACTTTTTGGATCGCGCGGCCGAAGCAGAAGTGGATGCTATTTTCGATGGCGAGCAGGTAGAGATTATGGGTATTATGGAACACATTGAGCCGGCCGGTATTCACTCGGGCGACAGCAATGCGGTGTTACCTCCCTATAACCTGAGCGAAAATGTGATTGCCCAAATGCGCGAATTTACCGAGAAAATTGCCCGTGCACTCGACATCAGAGGGCTAATCAATATTCAGTTTGCCATTAAAAACGAAAAGGTGTATGTGATAGAAGCTAATCCACGCGCCAGCCGCACTACTCCTTTCATCAGCAAAGCCTATAATATTCCTTACCTGAACTACGCTACTAAAGTGATGTTGGGCACTAATAAACTCAGAGACTTCACTTATTTTAAACGGCTGATCGGTTATGCTATTAAAGAGCCGGTATTTAGTTTCGATAAGTTCCCCGGTGTGAGCCGCGAATTAGGTCCCGAGATGAAGAGCACGGGGGAATCCATCCGCTTTATCAAGGATCTTTACGACCCCTATTTCAGAGAGCTGTACAAGAAGAAGTCAATGATGTTATCGAGATAGCGGGTTTTGACTTTCCTATGTTTAGACTTCTCATGTTTCAAAGACACGGAAAGTCTTTAATAGAAGGGGTGGTCGTGCTCAACTTCTCTTCTTCCACCATCTAATCTTTTATCGCTTTCATCCTCCTGCTGAGAATGTGCAGAAGAGGTTGGCGTTTCTAAAGAAGTATTTCTCGGTGACTCAACCATCCTCATGATGAAGGAATAGACGGAAAGTGTTAATCGCTGTGATATTAGCACAGCGCATCTTGTTTATAGGATATTTGACGATTGCAAATCATCCTCGAAGCAGATGGCAAAGTTGCGAGTATCTGTGAGTACTATATTGCCCTGCGAGAACTAAGTAATTACTTGCTCTTGATTAATTCTAATCTGACTACATTTTCTATATGCGTGGTGTGCGGAAACATGTCCACCGGCTGCATTCTTGTTAGGGTATATTTTTCTGAAAGCAATTGGATGTCGCGGGCTTGGGTAGCCGCGTTGCAACTCACATATACTATGGCAGGGGCTTCTAAAGTCAATAGTGTTTTTATAACGTCCTCGTGCATTCCGGCACGCGGAGGGTCGGTAATTACAACATCGGGTTGCCCCTGTGCGGTCATGAAATCGTCTGTTAAAATCATTCGCACATCACCGGCATAAAAACTACAGTTATGCACCTTGTTCAACAGGGCATTTTCCTTCGCGTCACTAATGGCCTCTTCAATTTGTTCTATGCCAACTACTTTATGGCAATGGCCGGAAACATACAAGGCGATGCTGCCTACCCCCGTGTAGAGATCGTACACTACATCGCTTTGGCGGAGTTGAGCGAAATCTTTGACGATATCGTATAGCACTTTTGCCTGAAGCGAGTTAGTTTGAAAGAAACTCTTAGGCCCGATTTTGAAAGAATAGCCGCCCAGTGTTTCGGTGATGTAACTTTTACCATGAAAAACAGACACCGGCAAGTCATATATCGTATCGTTTCTTTTGCCGTTGATGACATATTGAAGGGCAGTGATTTCGGGGAATTTTTCCTGAACGAAACGGAGAAGTGCGGCTATTTTTTCTTCCTCCTTTTCATAAAAGCTGATTAGCACCAATATTTCGCCAATGGAGGTGATGCGAATAAGTAGGTTTCGCAAAAGCCCTATTTGATTTTTCAGATCAAAAAATGTGTATCCGTTTTCGAGCGCAAACTCTTTTATGCCTATGCGTATTTGATTGGAAGGATCGGCTTGCAGGTAACAGTGTTCCACATCTACCACTCCGCTAAAACTTCCCGGCACGTGAAAGCCCAGCCCGTTTCGATGTTCAAACGCAGTGCCTGCTTGCACCTCTTCATCGGTGATCCATTTTCTATCAGTAAATGTGAATTCTAATTTGTTTCGATAGTAATAGTCATTGGCACACCCAATTACATCGGGGATAGGGTCAAATTCAACTTTGCCAATTTTCCGAAAAGCATCTTCTACAATCTGCTTCTTGAAATTTAATTGCTCTTCGTACTTCACCTGTTGCCATTTACAGCCTCCACAAACCATAAAGTGAGAACAAGGCGGGGGAGTTCTTAAAGGAGAAGCGCTATCCAGTTTATTAATTCTACCTTCAGAATAACTTTTCTTGCTGCGGTGTACCGAAATGTCAATCACATCGCCCGGCACCGCAAAGTCTGTAAATATTACTTTGCCATCTACCCGAGAAATTCCTCTTCCATCGCTGGAAACGGCTTCTACTTTTACGCCTTCAATAATTTTCTTTTCTTTTTTCACCCCGGATCACTTTAGCGGTAAAAATAGTTTTATCTGTCGCGAATAAAACTGCGTGGGCAAGCAGCAGCGAAGGCTGATTTTCCTCTCTGAAACCCGCTTTGACGCTTGTTAAAAAAGTTTAACTTCGCCACGCTTTAAAAAGCGGTTTCAATATTTGCAACCTTTTAAAATTAAGTAGCTTACTATGTACAAATATCTCACTCTCCTTTTGCTTGCGATTACTGCCTATCCGGCATTAGCTCAAAATACTTCGGATGATCGGGTGCTGTTTACAGCCGGAAACGATAAGGTAACGGTTGGGGAGTTTGAGTATGTATATAACAAAAACAACATCAACAATCAGGCAGATTACAGCAAAAAGAGCTTAGAAGATTACTTGACGCTTTACGAGAATTTTCGCCTAAAAGTAAAGGAGGCTGAGGCGATGCAATTAGACACCATCAGCAGTTTGAAAAACGAGTTGGAGGGCTATCGCAAACAGTTGGCGAAATCTTTTTTAACGGACAGAGAAATTTCGGATAAACTGATTGAAGAAGCCTATGAGCGCTCGAAGACGGAGATCAACGCCAGTCATATTCTCGTGCGCTGTGACGAGAACGCCAATCCGGCTGATACTATGGCTGCTTTTAAAAAGATAATGGCTTTGCGCAAGCGAATAGAGAAGGGCGAGAGTTTTGAAAAGGTAGCCAAGGAAAGTTCTGAAGACCCTTCGGCTAAAACTAATTCGGGGAACATCGGCTGGTTTACCGTATTTGGAACAATTTATCCGTTTGAGAGTGCCGCTTATTCGCTCAAGCCGGGAGAGTTGAGTATGCCGGTGCGCACAGTATTTGGGTATCACT
>CAZQYO010000114.1:2446-4676 GCA_964597415.1 uncultured Chitinophaga sp. | reverse complement strand
GTTAATGAAACCCGCCCTGCCCGTGGTCAAATTCATGTCGCTCACCTGCTTATTCGTTTTCCGGATGGTGCTACCATTGCGCAAAAAGATTCGGTAAAGAAAAGAGTGGATTCTGTGTATGCGCTGATTACATCCGGCAAAATGGATTTTGAAACAGCCGTAAAAGAGTTTTCAGATGATAAGGCCTCTCGCGTAAAGGATGGAGAGTTGCAATGGTTCGGCTCCGGTGCTCCTATTCGTATGGTGCCTGAATTTGAAGATGCCGCCTTCTCCCTCACAAAACCCGGAGAAATGACCAAGCCGGTGATGACGCAGTTTGGCTGGCATATTATAAAATTATTAGAGCGCAAAGGCATTCAGCCATTCAGTGAAGAAAAAGCGGATCTGAAAAAGAGAGTAGAAAGAGATACCCGCTCGCAGGTGGCAAAGAACAAATTGATTGATCGCATCAAGAGGGAAAATAATTTTACCGAGTTCCCGAACGTAAAGAACGATTTCAATGTGAAGGTGGACTCTTCTATTTTCAGAGGGAACTGGAAGGCAGATAGTTCACTTTTGACAAATAAAGTGCTGTTCACCTTGGCAGGGAAAAATTATACGCAGAGTGATTATGCCGCTTTTATAGAAAAGAACTCAAAGCGAAGAAGTGATAAAGCCTTAGACGCACTGCTGAACGAATATTACGATGAGTTTGTAAATGCGAGTTGCCTGGAGTATGAGGAAAGTACGCTCGAAGTGAAAAAGCCGGAGTTTAAAAATCTGATGAAGGAGTATCACGATGGTATTCTGCTTTTTGAACTGATGGATCGCATGGTGTGGACCAAAGCAGTGAAAGACACTTTGGGTTTAGAAGAATTTCGCAAAAACAATGAGAATAAATACATGTGGGGCAATCGGGCAGAGGTCGCCATTTTTAATTGCAACGACAGTAAAATTTGCGATGCTGCTCACAAACTGGCCGAAAAGAAAAAAGACGTAGCGGCCATTAAAGACAAACTGAATAAGAATTCGAAAGACGAGCATGTTTCTACCATTGAAGGGAAGTATGAAAAGGGGCAGTATGATGTGGTAGATAAGGTAGAATGGAAAGCCGGAGTAAGCCCTGTAGAAAAGTTGAATGACAGCACGTTTCGCTTTGTGTGGGTTAAACAGATTGTGGGGCCGGAGCCAAAGAGTCTGAAAGAAGCAAAGGGATACATCGTTTCAGACTATCAGGAATATTTGGAAAAAACATGGCTGGAACAATTGCGCAAAAAGTATCCGATAAAAGTGAACGAAACAGTATTTGAATCGCTGATAAAAAAATAAAGAGCAGTAATTTTATTTTCACAGACGAAGTGCAATGTATATTGCACTTTCGTTTTTTTTGCCCATGACAAAAGTCCTTTCATATTCTCTTATCGCTGCCTTGGTGCTGTGGTGTTCGTGCAGTTATTTTAAAAAAGGGGGCAAGCCCAGCGGATCGGATGTGGTTGCTCGTGTAGGAAGTGAATATCTGTATGCCTCCGATCTTAAAAAGCTCACACGAGGTTTGAAAGGGGAGGACAGTTTAGAGGTATTGCGCAATTATGCGAAGGACTGGGTGAAGAAAAAATTGCTGCTGCAAAAAGCTTCTGAAAACATATCGGATGAAGATGTCGGTATTTCTAAGAAAGTGGAAGACTACCGCGAAACACTTTTGCTCTATGAATATGAGAAGGAGTTGATTAACCAGAAAATGGATACCACTGTGGGGGAAGCAGAAATGAATGAATGGTACGAAAAAATAAAAGAGGATTTCCCTTTAGAGGAAGACGTGTACCGCATCAATTTTATCAAAGTAAAAAAGGATGCTCCCGATTTGGATCAGGCCCGCAAGTGGATACTGAAACCAAAGGATGAAGAAGATGCCCGAAAGTTAGAAGGCTACTGTAAAGAAATAGCCATTAGCAGCTCCATCCAAGAAGGGATTTGGTATGAAAAGACAAATGCGATTAAAAATTTTCCGGTATCGGAGAGCGATATGAATGTGCTCACGGCCTCCAAAAAATATAAAGAGTATAGAACCGATGATGGCATTTGGTTTCTGCGGGTGGTAGAGATGGCTAAGAAAGGAACTCCTTCACCGATAGACTTGATTAGGGACAAGATTGTGAAAATAATTATGGAGAAGCGGAAACTGCTGCTGCTGGAAAGAATTTACAATCGAATTTATGTAGATGGCAAGGAATCCAAAGCATTTGAAATTTAT
>CAZQYO010000114.1:0-2396 GCA_964597415.1 uncultured Chitinophaga sp. | reverse complement strand
ACAATGCCTCGCCACTATTTTCTTATTCACCGCACTTTCTTGTATCGCTCAAACCGAAAAGGGAAAGTATGTGGTGGGTGGAGCGGCCAATATCAGTGTAATTAACCATTCCGGCATTACTAATTTCAGTATGAACATTAGCCCGTTTTTCGGAATTTTTGTGGTGAATAATTTTACGGTGGGAGCGAGGTATTCCTTTGGTGTAGGAACCAGTAAGGTGCTCGACAAAAAAAAGGACGAATATGTGACGACCACTACTTTTACTACGGCTATTGGGCCAAAGTTCAGTTACTATATCGGGAAAAAGCCGATGAAGGGTTTAGTGAGTGCGAATGCGGGATATACGGTTTATACCCAAATGCGGAAAGGCGATATAGTGAATAAAAGCGGATTTGCGGTCGGTGGGTTTTTAGGGATGGCTTACTTTTTTAATCCTCATGTAGCTTTAGAAAGTGGTGTGTTTACCAATGCTTCGGGTTACAAAGGCGACTTTCCTACTTTGCGAATCGGGTTTTCCGTTGGTTTTTCTGTATTGTTGGACAAGAAAAAGAAAGAGTAAGCGTTTATTAGCGTCAATTTAGTGAAATGAAGAAATTAGAAATAGTAGCCTTTGCCTTGTTGACCATGTGGTTTGCACCGGCCTTTTCGCAAAACACCGTCATAGATAAAGTGCTCGCAGTGGTAGGCGATAATGTGATTCTGCAATCTGACGTAGAAGGGCAGTATCAGCAAATGAAAACGCAGAGCCAGGGCGAAGACGTGCCTCCTGAAACTCGCTGCAAGATTTTTGAAAGTTTGCTGTTAGATAAGTTGTTCCTTTCACAGGCGCAGTTGGATAGCGTTACTACCACCCCTGACGAAATTGATGCGGAACTGGATCGAAGAATAAAATACTTCATTTCGGTATTCGGTTCGCGCGAAAAGCTGGAAGATTACTACGGCAAATCAGTGATGGAACTGAAGGATGATTTTAGAGATGATATAGAAAAGCAGTTAATTACCGATAAAATGAAAGGGAAGGTTTTCGCCAACCTCAAGGTATCGCCCGCTGAGGTAGAGGCCTTCTTTAAAAAGATTCCTCAAGACAGCATTCCTTATTTCAACTCTGAACTCGAAACCGGTGAAATTGTGATGTTCCCCAAAGTGAGCGAAGCTGAAAAGCAAAGAGCACTCGATAAGATAAAGGAGATTCGCAAAGAAATTATTCAGGGAGCCGATTTTTCTATCAAAGCCATTCAGTATTCCGAAGACCCCGGCTCATACCTTGATGGCGGTAGCTTAGGCACTATTGAGCGGGGCGAATTAGTGCCGGAGTTTGAAGCGGTGGCCTATAAACTGAAAGAAGGCGAACTGAGCGATGTGGTAGAAACTCCTTTTGGTTATCACTTGATTATTGTGGATGAAAAGCGGGGCGATAAACTGAAGGTGCGCCATATTTTGATAAAGCCAAAAATCACTTCGACCGATTTAGCCTTAGTGAAAGCCCGAATGGACAGTATTGACCATGAGTTAAAAGTAGATTCACTCAGTTGGCAGGATGCCGTAAAGCAATATTCTGAAGATGAACAATCAAAAGCGATTGGAGGGCTAATGGTGAATCCCAAAACAGGCGACACTCACTTTGAGAAGGCAGATATTGACGGCACACTTATTTTTACTTTAGATCGAATGAAAGTAGGCGACTATAGTGAGGTGTTGCCATATTCAGCCGTAGGCCGTACCGGAGAAAGCAACAATGGCTATCGTATTATTTGGCTGAAATCGGAAACCAAACCACACAAAGCCAGTATGGAAGAAGACTATCCTAAAATACAAGCAGCCGCCAAAGCAGAAAAGCAACAGAAGATATTAGACAACTGGCTGGCACTGCACCGCAGCAAAAACTATGTGCGTATTGATAGCTCTATGTTGGGTTGCAAGGGCATAGATAAATGGACAGACACCAACAATTAATAGTTGGCATGTTGTCCCTTGTTGGGATAATCCGTTTTTATACGCCAAGTTTTATTGCGATTTCAAGCAGTTCACTCCCGCTCAGGTAAAAGATTAAAATTTGGTTTTTCTGTCAAGCCGAAACTTTGGGTCGCGCCAAGTGTAGGGAGTCATTTCTTGAACTTTCATACAACTTCTAACAGGGCGCAAAAATGAAATGTGCGCCCGCAAGAGTGGTAGATGCGCCTGCAAAAATGATTTTTCAGATGGCAAGACTGTTGTGCGCACCCGCTCACAGGGGGTCATGCCCGCAAAAATAAAATTTGCACCTGCTGAGATGATTCTATCCACCGCACACCTCATACCCTGCAACCGTAAAAATGAAATATGCGGCTTCATCGGAATGACCAAGCCGCAAAAATAAAATTTGCGCCTGCACAAGTGAATCAATCCACCGCACACAT
>CAZQYO010000113.1:0-8644 GCA_964597415.1 uncultured Chitinophaga sp. | reverse complement strand
AACGGCTCTTTCTTTATAAGAACTATTCGTCCCGGCTAAGTCTTGCAATAGTTTTTTTGCTTCTGCCTTTTTATTCTTCTGGAGTAAGATATTCGCCTTGTACCACTTGCTGCCTTCGATATATCGGTTTCCTGCTTTGAGCAGCTTGTCAAAATTTTTCTCGCCTTTTGAGATATTTCCCTCTATATAATCGCTGATGCCTCCAAAGTACAAAGCATCTGTATTGGTGGGATCCTTTTTCAGCACTTCGTCAAACTGAGCAGATGATTTCTTATACTCTCCGGCATTAAAACTCTGCATGGCATCGTCAATAGAAACTCTTTTGGTGCTTTCTTCAGCAGCCCCTCTTAAATCGCTGAGAGTAGCGGCAGTTCCATTGCCTTTAGCTTTTCCTCTGGCCGCCTTTTCCTCTTTTTTGGCGGATGCTTTTTGTGAGGACTCCTCCTCTGCGACCACTGCTTTCTTCTCGGGAAGATCATTGTCTTCTTGCTCCTTTCGCTGAATGGCACCCGGAGCAGGAGAAGTAATCATTCCGGCATTGTTGTTATTCGGGAGCGCGGGAGCGCTAACCGCGACCGGCACTTGATTCACATTTGCAATGTTCTTTTCAGAGGTAATAACCGAGGGCTTTGCCTTTGCAGGTTCTGCTTCTTTTATTGCAAAACCTTCGTCCTTCTCTTTCTGATCCTTCTTATTGGTAACGCTCAGAAGGTCAGTGGTTTGATCTCCTTCGCCACTTAGGTTTTGTTCAGTAGCCGTAGTGTTGATGTTTGCAGAACCGGAGTCAGGCACTGCTATTAAAGTTGGTTCTTCGGGTCTGCCTTGAATAAAAGCAGGCTCAGTATCTTTTTGCTTTTGAGTACTCTGTGCAAGTTCAGGTCCTTTTGTTTCCAGATAATTTACCATTAAAAAACCAATGCCTATTAAAAGCCCGAAAACAACAGCCGCCCATGCGTAAATGGTCCAGCGCATTTGCAATCCTCTCTTTACTTGCGCACCACTTCTTTCGCGCACCTTTTTTTTGATAGCGTGGAAAGAATGAGAAATGTCTTCTTGCACCGGCATACTCGCCATACCTTCCAGTGCTTCCTGAGCAAACGGATCCTCCTTCAACAATTTTTCAAACTGCTGTTTCTCCTCTTCAGAAAGTTCACCGCGCAGATAAGCCAGCATGGCCTCCTCCCCTATGTTTCCTTGAGGAAATAAATCTCTATCCCCTTTTTGTCTGCTCATTTTTTGATGAAATAAAATTTTTCAAATTCCGTTTACCATTTTGAATAAAGCTTTTGACTTCGTTCATTGAGTAGCCGGTTGCTTCTGAAACTTCATAGTAACTTTTGTCTTTCAGATAAAATAATTCAATACACACCCGTTGCTCCTCTTTCAGTTCTTCAATACCTTCCTCAAGGTGTTGAAGAATAAATTCTTTTTCTAACGCCCCCTCTTGATGAGTTTCGTCCGGGTTTTCCACAATATCACCGATTTCGTATTTCAATATGGTTTTCTTTTTGTTTTCGGCACTGTCCTTTCTGAACTTCATCATGCAGTGATTTTTAACCACCGTATGTAACCACGATTTAAACGAGAGGACGTGATGTTTTTTTAAATCAGCAATCAATTTTTCGAAAATCTGCATGGTAGCGTCCTCCGCTTCGGCTTGGTTGCGGAAATACTTCATACAAACACCAAACACCAAGTGAGTATAGCGCTGATATAATTCTCCTATATACATCGTTTCGTGCGAGTTGCGGTAACGATGCACTAATTCATCATCAGAGAGGGTACTATAGTCTTCTTTTGCCAAAAAAAGGTTTAAAACACGCTAAAGGTAATATTTACAAATACTAAATAGCTCATAACAAGGTGTCAAGTTTACAAAAATTACTGCTTATCACGTACTTAGGTGGAAGGATAAACTCCAAAGATTTTGTCGCAAGAAATTGTTGACTAAAGTTTCTATTCTTTAAATGAGCCTTATGGAAATTGAAAGGCTATACATCTTTAAAGCATAAAAATACAATGGTTATGAAAAGATTTATTCAGCCTTTCGCTCTCACAGTTGCTATAATGCTGTCGGTTTCAGCAGTGGTTGCGGCATTTGCTATAGGCACAAACGCCCATACGTTTGAAAGTGAATTTGTGCAAAGTCTAAAAGAGAAATTCCATCACTTTTATAAAAGTGCTTCGCAGGATAGAGTGTATGTGCAAACGGACAAATCTTTTTACAAGCCGGGAGAAACAGTTTGGTTTACTGCCTATTTGCGCGATGAGAACACCCTAAAGCCTTCTGCCAACTCCGATATTCTCCACGTAGAATTGATTACGCCAAAAGGTACGGTAGCCAAGCACTACAAGTTGATTTCAATAAATGGGAGCGTGCAAGGCGATTTTGATTTATCGGGCTTTGTGGGTGGAGTTTACAAGTTAAAGGCCTATACCCAATGGCAGAAGAACGACAGCAGTTTAATGGTTTTTGAAAAGGAGTTAACTGTTCAGAATGTAGTGATGCCCCGCCTTAAAATGAAACTTGATTTTGAGAAGAAAGCCTACGGAAAAGGAGATGAAGTGGTGGCCGATCTGGCGCTAAATACAAACGAGAACAAGCCCTTAGCCAATCAAAAAATAAAATTTAAAGCGCAGTTAGAAGGCAACATGTTAGAGGAGAAATCTCTAACCACCGATGCAGAAGGCAAGGCAAAACTGAAATTTATTTTGCCCAAAGATCTTCGCTCTACAGATGGCTTAGTGAATGCTTTAATTGATTTTGAAGGAAGCACCGAAAGCATTTCGCGCAGTATCCCTATTGTATTGAATCAAATTGATTTAGAGTTTTTTCCTGAAGGAGGAGATATGGTGAGCAATGTAAAAACACAGGTGGCTTTTCGCGCTACCAACGAATTTGATAAACCGGCCGATGTAGAAGGCTTTATAGTAGATTCAAAAGGGGCGTTTGTGCAACCCTTTTCAAGTTTCCATTCGGGAATGGGAGCATTTGAACTGACCCCTAAGCCCGGTGAAATCTACAAAGCCAGAATCACAAAACCGGAGGGAATCCTCCACGAGTTTGAACTGCCCGAAGTTCAAAAGGTCGGTTATATACTCAACATTAATTCACAACAAAAGAATCAGGTAAATATCCGCGTTAATTCATTCAGAGAAGAAACGCTTTCACTGGTGGCTCAGGAGCGCGGTAAAATTTACTTTGCCAAATCGTTTAGTGCCGTTAAAGGAGACAACCTGCTAACGATAAGCACTTCTGATTTCCCAATAGGAATAGCCCAAATTACTTTGTTCGACAGCAGAGGAATTGCACGCAGTGAGCGCTTAGTGTTTGTGAACAAGGAGAAGCAACTGCACCTATCCGTAACCACCGATAAAGAAAATTACCAACCCAGAGAAAAGGTAACTATGACTATTAAGGTGACCGATGAAGATGGGCTGCCTATGCCGAGTAATTTCTCGCTTTCAGTAATAGATGATAATCTGTTATCGTTTGCCGATGATAAACAAGGAAATATTTTATCAAAGATGCTTTTAGAGCCGGAGTTGAAAGAGAAAGTGAACGAGCCGGGATTCTATTTTGAGGCAAAGGAAAAGAAAGCAGATCAGGCATTAGATTATCTGCTAATGACAAGTGGATGGCGGAGATATACCTGGAAGCAGATAGAACAAGCTAATTTCCCTGCCGTTACATTTAACGCGGAAAGAGCAGAGTTAAGCGGGGTGGTGTTGGATCTATATAAAAACCAACCGGTGAATGGAGCTACCGTTAAATTAAAAAATACAGGCAAAAGTACGGTAACGGATAAGTCAGGAAAGTTCTTATTAAAAGGTTTCGATCTGACAAAGGATAATCAGCTTGAAATTTCTGCCCCCGATTACTCCCCTATCGTTCAAGTAATAAATAATTACGGCCATGCAAATAATTATTATCTCTATAACAAACACTCTCCCTATCGAGTTTACGACATGGTACCTGCAGCGGGAGAGGGAAGAGCCGGAGCAGCGGAAAAGAAAGCGATAAATAGAGGATTTCCTCAACCACTAATGGCCGTGGGATTAGCAAAGGCCGATTTGATGGAAGTGGAAGTAGATATAGACCGGCCACAAGCCGATGTAGAACCATCTCCGCTACCGAGCAATTTGGATGACAAAGAAGAAGCCGAAGTAAAAAATAAGGTAGGTGATTTACGCAATGCCCAATTGATGAAGTTTGACAAGGATGCCGAAGAACAAGGCAAGATGATCTTCTATCGCGCAAAGGAATTTCCAAAGAAAAAATATGCTTTGTCTGATACAATCAGAAATGATTTTGAATCTACCGTTTATTGGAACGGAAACGTAGAAACTGACCGAAGCGGCAAAGCAAAAGTTGAATTTGTAACAAATGATTTGATTTCCTCTTTCCGCACTACTATTGAAGGTTTTAGTGTTGACGGCTCCATCGGTAGAACAGAATATTCCTATACTACCCAGCAACCTTTTTCGATGGATGTAAAAACTCCGACCGAAATGGTCAGTGGAGATAAAATGATGATTCCAGTGTTTCTGAAGAATAGTACCTCTTTTGCGATAAACGGAAGAATAGTGGTCGTTTCTCCAAAGCAACTGAATATAGTTTCAAAGGAGAGCGAAGTGACCATCGCTGCAAAAGAATCGAAAGTGATTTATTTGGAAACGGAGGCAACTAATGAGATTGGGGAAGGAGAAGTGCAAGTAAAATTTATTTCAAAAGAATTTGGCGATGCCTTCAGCCGTAAAGTAACGGTGGTAGCAAAAGGTTTTCCAGCTAACATCTCTTTAAGCGGACAGGATTTAAGCAAAGAATTCTTTATCAATCCCGTAACTGTAGTGCCGGGTTCAATGAAAGTAAACTTTACCGCGTATCCGAGTGTGATGAATGAATTGATGAGTGGGATAGACGCTATTTTACGCGAGCCTTATGGCTGTTTTGAACAAACTTCCTCTTCCAATTATCCCAACATTATGGCACTCCAGTATTTGAAAACAATGAAAGTGGATAATCCAAAGTTGGAGGCTAAAGCGAAGAAGTTGTTGGAGGATGGGTATCAGAAACTCACCGCTTTTGAAACAAAAGAAAATGGTTACGAGTGGTTTGGTTCAGCACCGGCTCATGAGGCACTCACAGCTTATGGCCTCATGGAATTTGAAGACATGAAATCTGTATTTGGGGGAGTGGATCAAAAAATGGTGGATCGCACGGCAAAACTGCTCTTAGATCGAAGAGATGGAAACGGAGGATTTAAAAAGAACCCTAAAGCATTAGACAGTTTCGGAGCGGCAGACGAAGATATTACCAACTGCTACATCGTGTATGCTTTAACCGAAGCGGGCATGGGAAAGGAAATTGCTAAAGAGATAGATGCCTGCTACAAAACCGCGAAGAAAAGTAATGACCCTTACATGATGGCACTGATGGCAAATGCGTTGTTCAACATCAGCGACTCAAAACGTGCCGAAGAACTTGTAAACGTATTAATCAACGCGCAACAAGAGGCAGGCTTTTGGACCGGAAAGAAACATTCCGTGACTCACTCTACCGGAAAGTCACTGCAAATAGAAACCACTTCATTAGTAGCACTGGCACTGCTTCGATCATCCGATCCGAATATGACTTCACTTACATCTGCCATTCAATTTTTAGTGAATTCGCGCAGCGGCTACGGAGCTTTCGGCTCTACCCAAGCCACAGTTCTGGCATTAAAAACCTTAACAAAATATGCCGAGTATAGTCGAAAAACCGATGAGGCCGGTACCGTAGAATTACTCGTGAATAATGTGGTTGTAGCCAGCAAGTCCTATGAGAAAGGCGAGAAAGGAAATGTAAGTATTGATGGTATCGAAAAATATATTCAACAAGGAAAGCAAAAAGTGGAAGTTCGATTTGAGGGTTGCAAAAATGCACTGCCTTATGCCATGAATATTTCTTACAACACATCTTTACCTATAAGTTCCGCCCAATGTGTGGTTGATTTAAAAACAAAGTTAAACTCAAAGTCGGCAAAAGTTGGCGAAACCTTGCGATTGTCGGCTACACTGAAAAATAAAACAGCCGATGGCCAGCCTATGACCTTAGCTATTATCGGTATTCCGGCAGGATTTTCTGCACAACCTTGGCAGTTGAAAGAGCTACAGGAAAAAGGATCTATTGATTTTTATGAAGTGGTAGGCAACAACATTGCTTGCTACTTCCGGGACCTTGCTCCGAATGAAGAAAAGCAAATCAACTTAGACTTGAAAGCGGAAATCCCCGGTGAGTTTGATGCCCCTGCCGCTTGCGCTTACTTGTATTATACCAACGAAAATAAGGTGTGGGCAGCTATAGATCGCGTTTATGTAAATCCGTAATACCGATAAAAATCCTTTTGATTTTTCAAGTGGAGTAAGAGTATTTATATAGGGCTAAAACTAATGATGCAATAAGTCGAGAGTTATCTCCATAAATTTTAAAGCCATGCTTTATGACAATTCTTTTATAGCTGAGAATGTTTAGTCGAAAGAATTCTCAAAAATTTTTCTAAAAAGTTGAAACCAAAAAATAAATCTCTCCGTAATAGATATATGTAAGCAATACAGTAGATAACTAAACATACAATCCTGCTGTGAAAACTCACAGAGGGCCACAGCAGGGTTAAGAATTTTTTAGCCAAACAAAAACGGGGTAGCTTAAGGAGCGCCCCTTTTTTTATTTTCCACACTGTCGCAAACAATCTTTTGCCTGCTTTTTTTCTGAATCACTTAGTCCGTCAAAATTTACTACTCGTTCAAGATAAGCCGAACTGTTGTCGCAATCGTTCAAGCGATAATATAAAAAGCCGAGTTGCAGAAGAATATTGGGGTTATCCGGATTTAGCCGATCAGCCGTTCGATAATAATTGATTGCTTTCTCCGTATAATTTTTTGATTCCGTATTGTTCAGGTTAATAAAGTACTTACAGCACTCCGCAGCGAACACGAAACAGTTCAAATTGGCAGGATCTAATTTTATACACTTTTCAAAACTATTTAGCGCCATTTTGTAATTCTGTTGCTGAAAATAGATGGCACCTATACCCAAATGTGCAGCCGCAAAATCATTTTTCTCATTAATGCTTTGCTGATAATAATAACCGGCTGTATTGAAAAGCTCATTTTTCTCATCAGTAGAGACAGCCTGCAACGCCTCGTTGTAATATATTTCTCCCAGTACCTCTTTGCCTTTATATTGCTCAACGGAATTAGAGGTGGCTTTCACCGCATATTTTTCCGCCATTCTCAATTCTCCCAATTGTAAATAATAAGTTGCTGCGATGTAATCATTATTAATATCAGCGTAGTTGTACGGATGATAGAAGGGATTTAAGAGCTTGTTGCAAACAGCGGCAAACCTTGAAGTAGGAACCGTTTTGCAAGTGGAAAATTCAACCGGTAAAGAATCCACGGATCCCCCTTTTTGAAATACGGCAGCTACAGCATCCACAAATAGTAAATGATAAATACTGTCATGGAACAGAAAATTGTGCAACGAGGCAAACTGCGGGCGATATAATACAACGTAATCAAAATGATAGGTAGAATCTAACTTTTCAAACGATTCCGGAAAGGTAGCTGCTTCGGCAAAGGTGTTGAAGAACGCAGCAGGAAAAATATCTAAGTCACGTAAATCAATAAAGGTTTTAAACTCCGGCTGTAGTTTCCAAAGCAGATAAGATGAAGTGAGATAATCGCTGAAGCAACGGCCTGTGATCTGGTGTTTCTGAATAAAATTGGCAGCGCCTGTAGGGTTATAGGTAGATAATACTTCGAGGCCAAAGCGATCGCGACTATTAGTGAGCCGGTAATAATTATCCGTTACTATAAGCAAATAAAAAGCAAAACATATTGCACACAAACTGAGAATAAACGGCAGAGAATAGGTGGAAGATTTTCTGATTCGTTTCAGCAGAAACTTGAGTCCGGTGAAAAGTATTGGGAAGAAAATTAAAACGAAGAAAATTACATTTCTATAGGCAGTGGAAGCGAGATAGAAAAAAGCCAAAAGCGCAAGCAGATAACCTATGCCTAACTCTTCGATGACGAAAAGTGCTTTTGCCTTCTTCTTTTTCTGCGATAAAAAATGTAAGAGCCAACCTGCTTTCCCAATGATCAATATCGCAAGAGCGAGAAATACATTCCACTGCCAATAGTCAGGCGAACGAAAATCGAAAAGCTCTGTCGTGAATTTATTGGCATATACCTGACCTAAAATGTTGAATGGTTTTAAGAGTAGCGCAATTCCATTAGGGTTAATTATAACCGCCACAATAACTCCCAATAGGAGCAGAGTCAATTGTTTTGGCATCTCCTGTTTACTGTTCAGCAGTTTTTTCTTAGTGAGAGCATATTCTAACCAGTCACCGACACAGAAAATACCGGCCAGTACAACTCCTATACCAAAAGCCTCGTGCATGTTAGCCCAGAGAATCTGTAAAGGAATCAGCCAAAAAATTTTATTGGACGGAGCTTTCCGATGTTGCAACAAAAGGAAAAGAAAAATTACCGTGAGCAAATGACTAAACATTTCCGGTCGCCCATTGATGCGATATTCGACAGCTATCAAGGTCAGTAACAAAGAAAAGGCTTGAACAATGGTAAGCTCCCTGCT
>CAZQYO010000112.1:7503-8708 GCA_964597415.1 uncultured Chitinophaga sp. | reverse complement strand
GATGGGTTAAACATTCCGGTAGAGGCATTGGTAATTCCCGTGCCACTCCAGGTTCCGCCCGGTGTAGATGCCGTGAGGGTAGTAGCCGGATCAGTAGTACACAATGTAGGAGGCTGGCAGATATTTGCATCGCAACACACAATGGCAATAGTTGCACAGGCTCCGGCACTGAAAGATTGAATATATCCTTGCCGGGCACCGGAAGAAGAAGTACCGGTAGAACCACAGGCAATGATATCGCCATTAGTAGAAACCTGCACATCGTACACATTGAAATTAGGGCTGGTGGGATAAGTCGCTAATTGGGTCAGGTTCTGATCGTATTTGACCACCTGATTTTTGGAACCGGCATAAATATTTCCGCAATCATCAATATCTAAGCCACTATTCCCCACCTGACTGCTGGAGAAACTTCCTCCGGGAATAGCCGCAGAGCCTACTACCGCTCCGGTAGCAAAATTCCTTTTGTCCAACTGGTTGCCTCGGTGTGTAAAGGCAAAGTTGCCATAAGTGCGCACGGCTGAAATGCCGGAGTTGTTGTATCGCCAATTCTCACATTTGTAGCCAAGAGAATAACCGTTTTTTGCTTTAAAAATGGCATCCTGAGGTTTGGGGCAAAGTCCAAAATTTTGTTTGATAAAACCGAGAGAATCATGCGACAGCCAGTAGTAGCGACCGTTGCCGCTGGCTGTAATAGAACGCACCTCTTGTGTTGGAAATAAAGCCCCCCCGGTTACTTGCAAGCTGTTGGTCACATTGCCATTGCTCATATCCACCTGATAAATGTAAGGCAGGGGAGGAAGCGTATTTCCTGTTCCTCCAATCACCAATTTTGTTTGGTCGCAGTTGAAAGAAATACTCCAAAATTCAGTAGAGGCAAAAATACCTCCCGGACTGGGGTTATCCCAAACTAACGAACCAGCGGTACTTACTTTCTGAATAGCGGCAATAGAGCCTTCTGTCACGTAGGAGTTTCCGGCTATATCAGTCGCAAAAGTACCGAGCCATGAAGTGGAATCATAAGGGGTGTTGTAAGTCCATTGCAAGGTACCGGCTGAGTTATATTTGAGAAGTTGCAGCGGCATTACTCCTCCGATAATGTACACATTACCCGCACCGTCTTTATCACATTCCCACACACAGTCCCACTGCGTATTGAAAGAGGGAGTTTGCACCCACGGGTCAATAATTACTATTTGATGGCG
>CAZQYO010000112.1:3613-7493 GCA_964597415.1 uncultured Chitinophaga sp. | reverse complement strand
ATTCTTTAAGCGAAACGACACCACATTATTGTGCAGCACAAATTTTGAAGGAATCACCTCATTGGAGCCGGTTTGATACAGCGACTTAGGCGCGTGCTCTATAATATCGCCAAAAGAGGTGGCAATGTGCAGGTCGCCTGCATCATTGAGACTTAGCTTTTCGTTGACCTTATAGACCATTTTTACCAAAGAAGGATCGGCACCCGGGTGCAGAATAACGGCATACTCATACCCATCTCTGTCGGGGAAAAAGGAATATTCTACATCAATATTCGGATACAGGTTTTTATACACTAATTTTTGATACCCCTTTACATTTCGGATATCGTATGCCTTCTTTTTATCGGCAGTGCGCATGCAGTATGTATGGTAATCGGCTGCCGGATTGCTGGCAATTACCTGCACATTGGGATTCGCTCCCTGCCAGGTAAACTCCACTATATCCTGCGACAATAACAATCGCGCCTATTTTGCATTTTCCTTTCGTTTCTCCGAAGGCGTAACCCCCTCGTGTTCTTCAAAATATTTCTCCTCCTTTTCTTTAATCATTTCCTGCCAGTCCTCACCTCTTTCTTTGTTGGCTGTAACGCTGTAAATCTGATAGCTAACCCCTTTATCGGTAAAGTACACCAGTTTAGAAGATTGCTGCACGGCATACAGTATTTTACGCTGGTCTGCCGGATGATAGCGAACATCAAACTGTCCTTTGTTTTCAATAAATACTTTGTCGTTGGTAAGAGTGGCTACCCACCCGGTTGAAGTTTTTTCAGTAGCTGCTGATGTGCTTAAAAAAGAAAGCGCCGTCAGTAATAGCAAAGTAAAGTGCTTGGTCATGATGTCTTTTGATAATTTCTTGTAGAAATGCGTGATAAAAGGTTGTGAAGCTAAATACTTATGTGGAATATACAACTGATTTTCATTTGCCTCCAATAGATGGCAAATGGCAATAAAGAGATGCAAAGGGATTTAAAGAAAACGTTTGGAGGTAAAGATACCTCAACAGTCAATAGATGTCTTTGAACAGCACTTCTATCCTATCAGAGGCTTTAAATCTTGACAAAGCGATGAGCAAAACTTCGGAAGTGAGATGACACAAGGGAGGTGCCGCACTTCGGAAGTTGCTCCTTTTTTGTTGAGAGTGTATAATAAACTGTGTCCCGGACAACCTATCTTTGTCCTTCAAAACTCTCTTTCATCTCCTTCTAATTAATCTGCGCCTTCAAGCACGTTCTCCTCTTTGTGTTTTTCGACATTCGCCTACTGCTTGTATGTAACCAAACAGCTAAAATGCCCGCCACCCTTTACAACTTGACTATCAAAATATTCGAGTAGCGCATTTCGAATTACAAATAATAGACAATTTCTACACTCTATACCAGCAGATAAAAAATTTGGGCTATAACTATTAGTTCGGGTCGCGCCCGTGAGGAATAGCAAACTGGGCACCAAGCCGGTGGCGCTTAGGGAACTAATTCCCTGCTCCGATGTTTAAAAATCTTAGGCCACTGTTTCTGTAGAGTCCTATTTTCGCCTGATGTCTTACTTAGAAGAATTGAATGAAGCCCAGCGCGAAGCAGTGGTAAATTTCGAAGGCCCCACTATGATTGTAGCCGGTCCAGGCTCCGGAAAAACACGAGTGCTCACCTATCGGATTGCCCATTTACTGAAACAAGGAGCCGACCCCTTCGGAATACTGGCACTCACCTTTACCAATAAGGCATCAGAAGCGATGCGACAGCGCATTGAAAAAATTGCCGGCACCAATGCCCGCAATCTTTATATGGGCACCTTTCACTCGGTGTTTGCCCGCATTCTACGGGTAGAAGCGACCAAAATAGGCTACCCGTCTAACTTTACTATTTACGATACTGAAGACTCGCGGTCGTTGATAAAATCTATTATTAAAGAGCAGAGCTTAGATGATAAAATCTACAAGCCCAACCAAGTGCAATGGCGTATTTCAGCAGTAAAAAATGCGCTCATCACGCCACAGTTATATGCCGAAGATCCCGAATTGCTCACCGAAGATAAAAACCAACGAAGGCCGGCTACGGTCAACTTGTACCGTATCTACTGCGAGCGCTGCTTTAAAAGCGGAGCTATGGATTTTGATGATTTGCTACTGAACATCCATCTCATTCTGGAGAAATTTCCCGATGTATTATACAAGTATCAGCACAAATTTAAGTATGTGCTCATTGACGAGTTTCAGGATACCAACCACTTGCAATATGCCATCGTGAAAAAGATAGCAGACGTGTTTCAAAACATCACCGTAGTAGGTGATGATGCACAGAGCATTTATGCTTTCAGAGGAGCCACCATTGACAATATCCTCAACTTTGAAAAAGATTACCCGGATCTTAAAGTGTATAAACTGGAGCAGAATTACCGCTCTACGCAAAACATTGTAAAAGCCGCTAACGAACTGATTCACCGCAATCGCAATCAGTTGAAGAAAGAGATATGGACCCAAAACGATACGGGGGAGCAGATTAAAATGGTGCGCACCCCCAGCGATAATGAAGAGGGTAGATGGGTAGCCGATTCCATTATGGAACTGAAAATGCGCGACCATCACCTGAATAGTGATTTTGCTATTCTTTACCGCACCAATGCACAGAGTCGTGCTATGGAAGAAGCCCTGCGCAGACAAAACATTGCGTACAAGATTTACGGAGGAATGAGCTTTTATCAACGCAGAGAAATTAAAGACCTCTTGGCCTATCTCAAACTTACCGTCAACCATCAGGATGAAGAGGCACTAAAAAGAGTGATAAACTATCCCGCTCGCGGTATTGGACAGACCAGTTTAGACAAAATCATTATTACCGCTGCAAATGAAGGTCTGCAAATATGGGAGGTGCTCAGTCAGGTTCATCAGTACGATGTACCCGCCCGCACAAAACATGCTATCGAAGAATTTGTGATGATGATAAAGAGTTTTGCCGCACAGTCTTTAAAAATGAATGCTTACGACCTGGCTGCCCACATCGGCAAAACCACCAAACTGATTTCGGAGTTGTATAATGATAAAACCGTAGAAGGCTTGACGCGATACGAAAACGTTCAGGAATTGCTGAACTCTATCAAGGAGTTTGTGGAAGATGATGAAGTGCAGGAAAATATGATTACGCCTGATGGAGAAGTACTACATAATGATAAATCACTGGGCACTTTCCTACAGTCGGTGACCCTGCTCACCGGTGATGAAAAAGAGGCAGGCAATCAAGATACGGTAAAACTGATGACCATACACGCAGCCAAGGGACTGGAGTTTCCGGTGGTATATGTGGTAGGGTTAGAAGAAAACCTTTTCCCCGGTCAGCAGTCGCTTTACAGCATGGAAGATTTAGAGGAAGAGCGAAGACTTTTCTATGTGGCAATTACCCGGGCAGAGAAACGGCTGTTTCTGACCTATGCTAATACTCGCTATAAATACGGGCAGTTGAATTATTGCGATCCGAGTCGCTTTTTACAAGAAATTCCGGAGAACATAGTTTCTCATCACGGAGATCTGAAAAAAGCAAAAGTGCTGCAACAGCGAAACGCTAATGCCGGCACAGTAAACCGCCCAGCCATTACCCGACCTGCGCAAGTCCCCGGCAATACCACCCCCGATAGTAGCGAACCCTTTATAGCCGATGACCTTAACGGATTACAAGTGGGCATGGAAGTGATGCACGAAAAGTTTGGCGAAGGAAAAGTGGTAGCCGTGGAAGGGGCTGGCGTAAATAAAATAGCCGGTATCCAATTTGCAGGCACCGGAATTAAGAAAATCATGTTGAAATTTGCCAAGCTGAAAATACTGAGTGGAGGGATGTAAATTTCGACCGGTTGGTGGTTTCCAATTTTATTTACACATTTGCCGCGTCATACA
>CAZQYO010000112.1:0-3603 GCA_964597415.1 uncultured Chitinophaga sp. | reverse complement strand
TTAACCATCCTACCCGTTAACTTGCTTTCTAAACCTTCAAACAGTGCTTCGTCTTACAGAACTTATCAAACTCGTTAACCCTTTTATAAAATACCCTTATGGAATACAATTCATCAAGAAACAAATTAGTGCTGAAAGAATATGGCCGCCATGTACAGCGCATCGTTGAAAACTGCACCAAAGAACCCGACCGAGACAAACGCAATCAGTTTGCTAAAGAAATCATCGAATTGATGGGACAGTTGAACCCACACCTTCGCAATGTGGAGGACTTTAAGCACAAGCTGTGGGATCACCTCTTTATTATGAGCGACTACACACTGGATGTAGATTCACCCTACCCGATTAAAAAGCGCGAAGAAATTGAAAGAAAGCCGGAGCGATTGCCTTATCCGCAATCAAAAATCAGATTTAAACACTACGGAAAAAATGTAGAGTCGTTAGTAGCAAAAGCCATCACTACCCAAGATCCGGAGAAGCGGGAAGGCTTTACTTCCTGTATCGGCAATTTCATGAAACTCGTTTATCAAAACTGGAGTAAAGAGACAGTGAATGACGAGGTGATTAAGAATGACATTCGCCTGCTCTCCGGTGGTAAATTGGAGATTCCGCAAGACCATGATTTGGATGCGCTATCACGTGCCAATAAATTCAAATCGAAATCGGAAAACAATACCAACGGAGCGCGAAAAAACGGAGGAAAGAATCGAATGGGAGGAGGGCGAAATAAGAATTTTAAGAAGAGAAGATAAAAAAGAAGAGCGCATAAAGCGCTCTTTTTATTTTAGCCACTTCACATGGCCCTGTTTATAGCTTCCTTTGGTTTTCCTTTTACAAGCGCGCTTCATTAATGTATTTAGATATTGAAAATAGCAGAGGAAAAATTAGTTCGTATGACCAATTCGTTTGAAGTAACAGGAGGAAAAAAATTAAGAGGAGAAATTACACCGCAGGGAGCTAAGAACGAAGCACTGCAAATTCTTTGTGCCGTATTGCTCACTCCCGAAAAAATAACCATCTCAAACATTCCTGCTATTCGTGATGTACTGGCACTGATAGACATACTAAGCGACCTCGGAGTAAAAGTGGAAAAGCAGAGCGAAGATACGTACACCTTTCAGGCCGATCATATTAATCTCGATTACCTGAAATCAGACATCTATAAGAAAAAGGGTGCTTCTCTTCGCGGATCAATTATGATTATGGGCCCGCTTTTAACTCGCTTTAAAAAAGCCTATCTGCCTAAACCCGGTGGCGATAAAATCGGGAGAAGAAGATTAGACACTCACTTTTTGGGTTTCGAAAAATTAGGTGCAAAGTTCAATTATGACAACAACGAGACATTTTACAGTGTAGAAGCAGGGAATTTGCACGGCACATACGTACTGCTCGATGAACCATCAGTAACCGGTACCGCCAATATTGTGATGACAGCCGCAATGGCTAAAGGCACTACTACCATTTTTAATGCCGCCTGCGAACCTTATTTACAACAACTTTGCGCCATGCTCAATCGCATGGGCGCTAAAATTTCAGGAGTCGGGTCAAATTTACTCACGATTGAAGGGGTGGAAGCGTTGAGAGGAACAGAGCATCGCCTGTTGCCCGATATGATTGAGATTGGCTCTTTCATAGGTCTCGCTGCCATGACCCAGAGCGAACTCACTATTAAAAATTGCCGCTTAGATATGCTCGGAAACATTCTTCCTGTTTTTCAAAAACTGGGAATACAGATGGATTTTCAGGGAGATGATATTCATATACCGGCACAGGAGCGCTACGAAATTCAGCGCTTTATTGACGGCGCTATTCTCACTGTGGCCGATGGTCCCTGGCCACTGTTTACACCTGACTTGCTTTCCATAGTTTTAGTAATTGCAACACAAGCAAAAGGCAGCGTGCTTATTCATCAAAAGATGTTTGAGAGCCGTTTGTTTTTCGTAGATAAACTGATTGACATGGGTGCGCAAATTATCCTCTGCGATCCACACAGAGCTACTGTGATTGGGATAGATCGCGCTTATAAACTTAGAGGAATCACCATGAGTTCACCGGATATACGTGCCGGAGTAGCACTTCTGATAGCTGCCATGAGTGCCGAGGGAAGATCTATCATCAACAACATTGATCAGATTGATCGCGGATACCAGCGAATTGATGAACGATTAAATGCACTGGGAGCTTCTATCCATCGGATTTCGTAAGTCATTTACTCTTCTATTTCACTTTCCCATCTGCCATTATTTCACTCTCCATGGCTAAGCTGAAAATTATTCATTTTATTGTCTGTTCCTGCCGTCAAATTGTCCACTGAATCATATAAGGCAGATATTTTGAGATATTGGGCTTGCTAAAACTATGGCTATGGATGAGAATAAAGAAAACAACGAAAAGGAAAACCTGAAAGACCGAGCGGAAAACCTGAAAAACATGGTAAACGAAAAAGCCGAAGAGTTTAGCAAAGAAGCTAAAGGTAAGGCAGAAACTTTTGCCGGGAAAACGATGGATGCCGCAGAGAAATTGATCAACGATGTCTTTAGTAAAAAATCTAAATCGGAAGAGACAGACTTTGAGGAAATAAAAACAGACCCGCGCGATATTGAAATCAGCGAATTGAAAATAGAGTTGGAAGAGCTGCGGGAGAAATATGTGCGCTTGTATGCCGATTTTGACAACTTTAGAAAACGCACTGCTAAAGAAAAATTAGAGTTGGTGTTAGTGGCAAGCAAAGATGTGATTCTGGACTTACTGCCGGTAGTGGATGACTTTGAAAGGGCAATCAAAGCCTCTGAGAAAATAGAAGAAGGCAAGATTGTTCGCGAAGGGATGCAACTCATTTACAATAAACTGATAGCTACTCTTACTTCAAAGGGACTAATAGCAATGGAAAGTGTGGGAGAAGATTTTAACCCGGACAAGCACGAAGCTATTTCAGAAATAGAGGTGGCTGATAAAGAGATGCAAGGCAAGGTAGTAGATGAGGTAGAGAAAGGGTACTTGCTCAACGGAAAAATTATACGTTTTGCTAAAGTGGTAGTTGGAAAAAAGTCAGAATAGAAGTTTATGGCAAAGCGAGATTTTTATGAAATATTAGACGTTCCGAAAACGGCTACTAAAGAAGAAATTAAAAAGGCTTACCGGAAGGTTGCCCTGAAATTTCACCCCGATAGAAATCAGGGAGATAAAGCAGCTGAAGAAAAATTTAAAGAAGCTGCTGAGGCTTACGAAATTTTGAGTGACCCGCAGAAGAAAGCACAATATGATCAGTTTGGTCATGCAGGTATGAATGGCGGTGGCGGTTATGGCGGTGGTCGCGGTGGAGGAATGAATATGGAAGACATCTTCCGCAACTTCGGTGATGTATTCGGAGGTGGTGGCGGTGGCGGAGGATTTGATCCCTTCGAAAGTTTCTTTGGAGGAGGTGGTGGTAGTCGTCAATCCCGCACCAGAGGAAAGCGCGGCAGTAATCTCCGAATAAAAGTAAAATTGAACCTGAAGGAAGTGGCTGAAGGGGCAAAGAAAAATATAAAGGTCAAAAAGCAAGTGGTGTGTGGCACCTGCGAAGGTTCGGGGGCTAAAGATGCCTCCTCCGTTGGGAAGTGT
>CAZQYO010000111.1:0-8742 GCA_964597415.1 uncultured Chitinophaga sp. | reverse complement strand
ATCCTCTTCCTGGTCGCGGGGTACCTCGTGATGCTTCTCCGCTGAGAGTGCTGTGCATTTTGGCTCCGCCCAGCGACTCTTCATCTGTCACTTCATTGGTAGCCATCTTTACTAAGGGTGGCCCGGCAAGAAACACTTTAGCTTCTTCTTTTACCATAATTACATAATCGCTCATGCCGGGGATATAAGCGCCACCGGCTGTACTGTTTCCAAATACAATAGAAATGGTAGGGATTTTTTTCTGCGACCTGCGGGTGATGTCTCGAAAGTTAGTGCCTCCGTAATTGAAAATCTTTGCCTGATCGGGGAGGTTTGCCCCTGCCGATTCTACCATATTAATTACCGGCAATCCATTTTCTATAGCTATTTCTCCTATCCGCAATCCCTTTTGGAGGGTGGCATAATCAATGGCTCCTCCTTTAATAGTGCCTACGTTGGAGTTGATTATACATAGTCTGCCACTCACAAACCCTATTCCGACTACAATGGTGCCGCCCGTGCTGAATCCATCCATTCCCCATCCTGCAAGCGGAAGAAGCTCCATAAATGGGGAATCAGTATCCAGAAGTAATTCAATTCGCTCACGAGTCAAGAGTCTGCCGGCTTTTTTTACTCGAGCCGTATATTTTTCCTCTCCTTGGAATAATGCTTCCTGATACTTTTTCTCCAACTCCGCTATTAATTCCTGCATGAGCTTGTAATTGCTCTGATAGGATTCCGAGTTCTTGTTAATCCGGGTAGTAATAACTGCCATTACTATAAATTAAATTCAAAAGTCCATTTGATATACTCAGATTCCCATTCCAAACTTATGCCTTTCAATTTCAAATACGCCCGTTTGAAATCTAAATGGCAGTATTCCTATTTTAAATAGCACAGTTATAATTCCAAATAGTGCTATTTCAGATACTATTTCAAGTAGCTTAATCGCAAAACAGGGTTTTTATCAAGAAAGCAGTCAAAAAGCCCTACTCTGAGCATATTTTCAATATTCCGAACTTACGAAAAAAAAAGTCCTTCATAAAAAAGGACTTAAAGTTAGGGGATAAAATTAATTATTGGTTAGAGTATATCCCCACGGGAACGGTGTGCAGCCACCCGTACAAATCCTCTGCTACACCTGATTTTATTTCGGTCAGGCGCTTCATGAGTTTATTGGAAGTTTCGCGCTCTTCTAAAGAAGGTAATTCATAGTTTTCGCCTTTGTAGTGAAATTCGCCAATGTGTGATAATACAGCAGCCGTTCCGGTGCCAAACATATCTTCCAGTTTGTTTTCGTGGTAAGCATTGATGACTTCCTCGATAGAAATATCGCGCTCCTGCACCACATAACCTTCGTCTTCAGCTAATTGGATGATGCTGTCGCGGGTAATCCCATCGAGAATGGTTCCCTGGTCTAATCCCGGAGTAATGATGACCCCGTCAATAATGATAAAAATATTCATGGTGCCGATTTCCTGCAAATAGCGTTTGTGCACTCCATCTAACCACAATATTTGGTCATAGCCCATTTTCTGCACTTCCCGCACGGGCATCATAGTAGCTCCGTAGTTGCCAGCACATTTGGCGAACCCCACTCCACCGGGGAATGCGCGGATATATTGGTCGTGGATAAACACCTTTACCGGCCTGTTATAGTACGCCCCAACAGGAGAAGTAAACATGACAAACCGAAAATTTTCTGCGGGTTTAATACCGATAAACTCTTCGGTGGCAAACATGTGTGGCCGGATGTAAAGAGAGGACTTAGGAGTAGTAGGAATCCAGTCTCTGTCTAATGTCAGCAGTTTGTCCACCGCGTTCATAAAAAGCTCTTCCGGAAATTGAGCCATTGCCATCCGATCAGCCGAAATATTGAAACGGTTAATGTTTTTAGTCGGTCTAAAAATTATCGGATTACCATCGGCATCTCTTTCCGCTTTCATCCCTTCAAAGATCGCCTGACCGTAGTGCAATGAAGATAAGGCCGGATGAATGGAATAATTCTGAAACGGAATGATACGGCAGTCGTGCCAGTCTTCTTCGTAATAATCGGCAATAAACATGTGGTCAGAAAAATTCCGCCCAAAAGGCAGGTTGTTGAAATCCACATTTCCGATATGCGACTCCTTCGTCTTTTCAATTGAAATTTTATAGCCCATGATAGATAAATTTTTGTGTGGGGATGCGAACAAATATAGAATAAAATTTTAGCTGCGCTTTGCTGAGCAATCTTATTTTTGACGGGTATAGTTCAAAATAAAATGTTAGAAATTAATCATCCCGAATTATTGTTTCGAAATCAAAAGGTTTTTGCGAAAAGCCGGCAAAAATTGCCCGAAAATGACTATCCGAAAGCTAAAGATGTGCTGGTAATTTTTTTTGAAAGAAATAATGAATGGCTGCAAGAGTGGGAAGAAATGCTCCATAAATTGGTAACAGCCTGTGGCTTTAATCCACAGAATATATGGCGAATAAATGCGGCCACTGAAAGATTTTCACTTCAAGAAATTCAGGCGAAGGTAGAACCGAAATTGATCTTATTGTTTGGTGATTTTCCTATCACTAACAATATGACGAATATTCCGGGAAATTCTCCGTTTCACATTTCGGGTTCTGTCCTTATCAAAACACTTGATTTTCGCGGATTACTTACGGACAAAAACCAGAAAAGTAAATTGTGGGGGGCTTTGCAAAGCGGACTCAATTTGAAAAAATGAAATTGATTTTTGCCACCGGCAATACTCACAAACTAATAGAATTGCGTTCTATGCTTCCAATCGGAGTAGAAGTGACCGGAATGCGCGAAATGGGATTCATGGGAGAGCTGCCGGAAACTCAACATACCATCGAAGGCAATTCCTTGCAAAAAGCGGAATATTTAGCGCGGGCTTTAAACTGTGATTGTTTTGCGGAAGACACGGGCTTAGAGATTGACATACTAAGCGGAGAACCCGGAGTATATTCAGCTCGTTATGCCGGAGAGAATGCTTCATTCGATGATAACGTGAACAAGGTGCTGCAAAAAATGGCCGGGGCGATTAATCGCAAAGCCCGCTTTAAAACCGTGATCACTTACTATTCAAGTGGAAAGATTCACCAGTTTGAAGGAATTACCGAAGGAGAAATTACTACCCACAAAGAAGGGAAAGAAGGCTTTGGTTACGATCCTATATTTAAACCCCTCGGCTCTGCTAAAACTTATGCGCAAATGACTCTATCCGAAAAGAATATATATAGCCATCGGAAAAAAAGTTTTGACCTCTTTGCCAACTATTTGACAAAAAACACAGTCTAATAGGAGAATACAAGGTAAAGCCGTATTTTTAGTGAATCTAAAAGACCAAGTATGAGTGCAATTACTTTTCAGGGACAGAGCGAGCAGCATATTATTGAGGGCTGTGTGCAGGGGGATCGCAAATTTCAACTGCTGCTGTATAATTTGCTATCTCCCAAGATGTTTGCCGTTTGCTTGCGGTATGCTGCTGACTATAATGCCGCACAAGATTTATTGCAGGAAGGCTTTATCAAAGTGTTTAGAAATATTGAGAAATTTCGCGGAGAAGGTTCTTTTGAAGGTTGGGTGCGCAGGATATTCGTAAACACAGCTATTGAACATTACAGAAAGCAAGTTAACCTGTATGCGCTGCACGATAGTGATGTAAAATACTATGAATATTATGACCAAAATGCGTTAGAAACGCTTAAACATGAAGATATTCTAAAGTTGATTCAACAACTAAGCGATGGTTACCGCACAGTATTTAACTTGTATGTAATTGAAGGATATTCTCACAAGGAAATAGGGGAGAAGCTTGGAATATCAGAGGGCACTTCAAAGTCGCAGTTAGCCAGAGCGCGTTATCTCCTGCAAAAAAAGATTATTGAAAACAATGAAATTGCGAAACATTCAAACAATAGTTAAGTAATATAAATAGCGAAAAAATTTCGGTATGGAAGATAGAAATATAAAAGACTTTGACCGGTATATTGAACAACGGATGAACGAAAATTCAGTAGAACCCCCTTTCGGAATGTGGAATAGAATCTCTGCGGAGATAGGTTCCGCTCCTGTAGTAGAAGTGCCACCTGTGGTAAGTCCTATGTTTCCCAAGGCGGTTTTAGTAGGTTTTGTGTCGGGGGCATTAATGATAGGTTCATTAATTACCGGATGGATTGTTTACAACGGACATTCTCTAAATACAATAGAGAAAGAGGCTCCTGTTTATCACAACAATAGCAAACTTCAAAATCAGTCGAATAATGCTGAGGTAGCTACTGAAAATGTGAGAGATGAGGTAGTTGTTGCTCCGCCAGCTACCATTGAACCCATAAGAATCTCTGCCAAAACAGTTGCGGTACCTAAAATAAATACGCTCAATAACGAAAAGACGGAACACCGCTCTTTAGCCTCCGGGGATGTACCTGTGCCCACTCAAAAACTCCCGATTGATAAGGAAGGACAAGTGCAAGAGCCGTATTATTTCCCTCCGGTAGATATTGATGTGCCCGAGAGTGATTCTCATCCCCAAATTGCTTCACACAACGGTACAGATAATGAGGATTTAGAGGAGCCTAAAAGCAACGACACGAAGAAACTTATTTCATCCTCCGGTGAGCAACGAATTAAGTTTAGAAAGAAAAGAAAGGCATCTTGGAATTATCCGCACATTATACGAACCAAGCGTATTAAAAACCAATACTAAAATGTATCACTAACGGGGCTTAATAAATTAGCCCCGCTTTTTTTTATTTTCATGGTACATGAGGCAATCCTTATTACTTTTTTTTCTCAGTTTTATTTCTGTCTCAATTCAGGCTTTTACTGTTCATGGTATAGTGAAAGATATAAATGGTCAAGGGCTTTCTTACGCCAATATTTACGTTAAAGGAACTTCAGATGGCACTTCTGCCAATGCTACCGGAGAATATACCCTTGAATTAGAGAAAGGGCACTATGAATTGGTATTCCAATACATGGGATTTCAGCAGCAAATACAAGAAGTGAATATTGATAAAAACATTGAGTTGAATGTGACCCTGCAAGTGCAGCAATTTGAAATAAAGGATGTAATAATTAATGCGAGTGATGACCCTGCCAATGAAGTAATCAGAAAAGCTATTGCGCGTAGAAAGCACTTCTTAGATGTGGTGGAAAGCTATTCATGCAATGCTTACATCAAAGGAATGAATAGAATTTTGGATGCCCCTTTTTGGGCGAAAAACCGCCTGAAGAAAGCCGGTATTACACTGGGAAAAAACGGCATACTTTACCTGAGCGAATCTGTTTCAAAGTTATACTATAAACGACCCAATAAATTTCACGAAGTCATTTATTCCTCTAAGGTAAGTGGAAGCCCACAAGGTTTTACTTTTAACTCTGCGCAGAATTTCTTCTTCAATTTTTATGAAAAAAATATCACCATTCCCGTTATTGCTGCACGGCCATTTATCTCCCCTTTAGCAGATAATGCTTTCTACTATTATAAATTTCACATGTTGGGAGCCTATAAAGAAGGAGACCGTTTAATCAATAAAATTCTTGTCACTCCCAAACGTAAAACGGATCCTTGTTTTAGTGGAATATTGAGTATTGTAGAGGATAACTGGAATATTCATTCATTAGAGTTGTATCTCACAAAGAACAATGGGATTCAGTATATAGATTCACTGAAGATTACGCAGTATTTCATTCCGGTGAAAGATGATATCTGGCTGGCCTCACAACAACGGTATGATGCCACTGCAAGCTTTCTCGGCATAAAAGGGGATGGTTATTATCTCGGCATTTTCAAAAACTATGAACTGAACAATGACTTTGGAATTCAGCCGACTGCTAAAAGTGACACTAGTAACACTACAAAGAGAATGACTGCTAAAAGGCAGAAGAAGGCAGAAACGAAATTAGAGAAGAAGATATTTACTCCGGAGGTTATCAAAATTGAAAATATCGCAAACAAACGAGATATAGCCTATTGGGATAGTATTCGACCGGTTCCCCTCACCGAACTGGAGATAAACGACTATGAAGTGAAGGACAGCATTCAAGTAATTAAGGAGTCGAAGGAATATAAAGACAGCACCGATAAGGAGTTGAATAAGCCCACTTTCGTCTCCATTCTACTGGGATATAATTTTCGGAAACAGAGTAAAAACTTGGTGGTGCAGATGCCCTCTTTGCTTGGTTTGGTCAACTATAACACGGTAGAAGGATTGAATTTTCAGTTGAAGTTTAATATTCGGAAAAAGATTGATGAAGATCGAAGATGGATTTCTTTTGAGCCGGTGCTCAGGTATGGTGTAGCGAACAATAGTTTTAATGCTAAAGGAACAATCACTTTTCGAAACAGCCAGTTGCATGATGAATATATGTCTATCAGCGGAGGAAAGTTTATCAGCCAGTTCAACGAAGTACAACCGCAACCCTATTTTGGGAATACATGGAAAACACTTGTGTTTAAGTGGAATGACCTGAAGATTTACGAGCAGTACTTTGTCAGAGCCAGCTATTCCAGAGAAATATACAACGGCATTTATGGATCACTTGCAGTTTTGTATGCCAAGCGTTATCCGCTCGAGAACGTAAGCCGGGTATTTATTTTTAAAAGTGTGAAAAATGATTTTACTCCAAATGGAGTGGATTTGCCCGGAGTAACTACCGAAACCGATAACATTACCAAACACAGTATTCTTCGTTTTGATTTGCGGTTCACTTTCCGATTTGGGCAGAAATATATTACCCGACCTGACTATAAAATAAGAACCGGTTCTAAGTACCCTGAATTGACTTTGATAATAAAGCAGGCTGTTCCTGCATCGGGGTTCAGCGACTTGAACTATAACTTTATTGAGGCACGATTAGCCGGTAAGATATCTATAAAAATGGCGGGAACACTTCATTATCGCTTTGGCGGAGGCGGTTTCCCCTATGTAAAGCGGATAGAATATTCAGACTACAAACATTTTTATGGCAATTTCTTGACACAAGGAGAAACGGATTTACTTGGTTTTTTCACTATTAAGTATTACCGGCACAGTACCAAAGATTATTTTGCCGAAGCTCATTTAGAGCAGCATTTTGGTGGAATTTTATTCGGCAGAATACCCGGTATCAACAAACTCAAACTGTACGAAGTGTTGGGATTCCATTTTCTATATACTCCCACCCGGCAGCAATATTTTCAGTTAGATGCGGGCATCGAAAATATTTTCAAAGTGCTGCGGGCTGATTTTATTGCCGGTTTCGGATCGGGTAAAAAGGAGTATCATTTCGGTGCCCGCTTAGGTTTAGCTCTCAGTTTTGAGCGCTAACTGTGTTGGTTGCGCAACACATTCTCCCCAATTAATTCTTATCTCTATCAAGTCCCCGCATTAGCTCACTGTGATTATCTCCAATACTTCTTCAATCATCTTCCCCACAACATCCTTTGGTTTTTGGCTAAATGTATTTTTGGTGCGATCTACTAATATAGCGTTCACCGAAAGGCACTGATGCCCCAGTATTTTCCCCAATCCATATATAGCAGAGGTTTCCATTTCAAGGTTAGAAATCCGAAAATGTTTATGTCTAAAGCTGCCAACCACTTTGGTAAAGTCTGCAAAGGCTCGCTGCATTCTGAGCATGCGACCTTGCGGTGCATAAAACCCGCAGGCAGTGATGGTAGTGCCCTTTTTATAGGTAGATTCAAATTTAGACAGCAACTTATCGCTGGCGGAAGCAATATAAGGTTGCACTTCCTTAAAGTACGGCTTAATGTGATTAAAAAAGGCTTCTAGATATACGGTTTCCTGTATTGAATTTTCAAACTCATAATAGTTCAGCAAGCCATCCATGCCTATGCCGGCTTCAGATACTACTATTTCATCTACTCCGATTTCATCGCTTACCGAGCCTGAAGTGCCCAAGCGGATAATGTTTAAAGAAGTGAGGCTTTTCTTGATTTGCCGTGTTTCAAAATCAATGTTGGTCAAGGCATCTAATTCGTTCAATACAATGTCAATATTGTCGGTTCCTATACCGGTAGAAATTACTGTTAATCGTTTATTGTTCAGATAGCCGGTATGTGTAATAAACTCACGGTAACTCACTTTTCGTTGAATCATATCAAAGTGGCGGCTTACTTCTCCCACTCGGCCCGGATCGCCCACTGTGATGATAGTTTCTGCGATATCTTCAGGTCTCAGATGCAAGTGATAAATGCTTCCATCCGGATTAATTATCAGTTCCGATTCCGGAATAATCTGATCGCTCATGCTTATTTCATTTTTGTTTCCAGAGCAAGCAAAATTATTATTTCACTTTACACCATTTGAATGTACTCTTTCTGCCACTCTGCATTTCGATAGCTACTAAATAAATCCCGGGAGATAAATTTACATCTGAAAACCGAAAAGTTGTTTGCGAAATAGTTATCACCGGTCGCACTTGTTGGCCGGCTATATTTAATATTTTCAACTCTAAATCGGTACTGGGAAGGCCCATTAACGTGAAGGAGTGTCCATCCTGCAATACTTTAAAATCCCCTAACGGTTCATCATTTATGCCATTAATTCCACACGGATTATTTGCAAAAAACGGGATTAGTCCACGTTCTAACAGATGCTTGTAAATAGGGCAGTAGTAAGCTCCATTATTCAAGAGCGAGTCTGCATCTATTAATAAATAAGCTGCATCACTCATAGTAATGTTAGCGGCATAACTGAAATGTGTTTGATAGATGAGGCTGTCCATCGCATTTCTGCCAATCTCATCATGTATTGCCA
>CAZQYO010000110.1:0-8764 GCA_964597415.1 uncultured Chitinophaga sp. | reverse complement strand
GGCCTACCGCTCCGGACGGTCAAGGTTATACCTTAGAACTAATAGATGAAAACGGCATTGTAAACGATGCAGACAACTGGCGTGCAGGTTGCATGGGCGGCTCTCCCGGCAGGGCTTATGATCCAAATTGCGGAACAGGAATTTCTGAAAGAACGACAGCCATTCATTTTGCTATTATAGAAAATCCCGTTCGTGAAAGACTATTAATTGATATGGACGGCCCGTCAACGAGCAACAATAAAGCACAACTCTTTGTTACAGACATAATGGGTAGGAAACTAGCTCAAAGTTCCCTCCTCAAAAGCGGAAGAAATTCGATACTATTACACCGACTTTCAGCAGGACTTTATTTTGCAACTCTGTCGGATGGCGGGCATCAGGCTACGCAGAAATTTTTGATTGAATAAACTATAATGGCTCAATTATCCCTTCAACACGTCATCAAGAGATATGGCAACTATATCGCATCGGATGAAGTGAGTTTTGAAATCCCCAAAGGAAAAATTTTCGGAATGCTAGGCCCTAATGGTGCGGGAAAAACAACTCTCATCCGAATGATCACGAGAATATTATACCCTGACAGTGGAACCATTCTATTTGATGGCGAGTTGTTGAGCGATAAACATACCGAACAGATTGGCTACATGCCCGAAGAGCGCGGTTTGTATAAGAAGATGAAAGTGGGGGAGCATCTGGTTTATTTGGCGCGCTTGAAAGGCCTCTCATTAGCTCAAGCAAAAGAGAAAGTGAATTTTTGGTTAACACGGTTGGAGATTGCAGATTGGTATCACAAAAGTATTGAAGAACTATCTAAAGGGATGAGTCAAAAAATCCAGTTTATTGCAACGGTGCTTCACAATCCCGAATTGCTTATTCTGGATGAACCTTTCAGCGGTTTAGACCCTATAAACTCGAAATTGATTGAAGAGGAAATTAACCTCCTTAGTCAACAGGGCAAGACCATTATTTTTTCGACCCACCGAATGGAGCAGGTGGAGGAGATTTGTAATGACATCGTGCTGATTAATAAAGGCCGAAAAATTCTTGAAGGCGAAATTAAAGAGTTGAAACAACGGTTCAAGGAAAACAAATTCAGAGTTTTGTTCAATGGCGAAATAGCAAATGACCTTTTAAACAAATTAGACGTGCTATCGCAGGCAAAAGGAGATGTAGTGGTTCAGTTTTCTGAAGAACATCACGGAAATGATTTGTTGAAACTATTTATAGAGCATGAGGTAGAGGTTACCGCTTTCAATGAAATTTTACCAAGCATCAATGAAATATTTATTCGTCAGGTGGAGACTAACTAAATGAACAAAATCTGGATCATCATTCAAAGGGAGTACATCACTCGGGTAAGAAAAAAGAGTTTTCTTATCATCACCCTATTGGCACCATTAGGCTTTTTTCTGTTGATGGCTGCGGCTGTTTTAATCAGCACCTATTCGCAGGGCAAGACTGACGTTGCTATCATAGATGAGTCGGGGCTGTTCCATGACATCCCTATTCCCGATGGAGAGGATGGAACGGTTTACTTCCACAAAATTTCTGATAATTACGAAAAGCTGGCAGATGAACTTTCTAAAGAAACTGATAAGGAAGCTAAATACGAAGCAATTATTTACATCCCCCAAAATTTCGACATTAATTCTCCAAACAGACCGGGCATTGCCTATCGGTATATAAAACGTCCGGGACTAACTAAGAAGCAGTTTATTAATCAGCGAATGACAGATGCCTTGCAGAAATTGCGGATGTCATTGTTCCATATCAGCGATCAGCAGATTGAAGACATGCAGCAGAAGGTTACTTTGAACTTTGAATCTCTGAATAACAAAAAAGAGAAACAGGGCTATGCAGATGCCGCAGCATTAGTAGGAATGGTGATGGGTTTTGCCATCTACATATCGCTCTTTTTTTATGGCACCATGATTATGAAAGGGGTAATGGAAGAAAAAACAAACCGTATTGTAGAAGTGCTCACCTCTTCCGTAAAACCGTTTCAGTTATTGATGGGAAAAATTTTGGGCGTTGGAGCGGTAGGGCTTACCCAGTTTGTACTTTGGATACTGCTGATGTTTGGCGTTAATCTCCTATCGGGAATTATTTTCGGTGTTGCGATTAGCCATCATTCTACGGGAATGGGGCAGTTTCAAAACTCAGGAGTGGATCCGGATGATTTGTTGGCTCTTACTCAAAACATTTCTGCTTTACCTATTACGCAAATCGTTATTCTGTTTCCTCTCTATTTTCTTGGAGGCTTTTTTCTTTACGGCTCTTTGTTTGCGGCAGTGGGCGCTGCTATGGGAGAAGATGGCGACCAGCAATCGCTGATGATTCCCATCACCATCCCCATCATTATATCCATTATGATTGCCATCAATGTAATCAATAATCCGGATAGTGCGCTTGGGTTTTGGGGGTCTATCATTCCGTTTACTTCTCCCATTGTGATGAGCGCCCTGTTACCCTTTCGTCCCGAATGGTGGCAAATTGCACTCTCCTTAGTTTTACTGGTGGGAGGATTTTTGCTAACGACCTATATCGCAGCAAAAGTGTACCGCGCAGGAATCTTGATGTATGGTAAAAAAATTAAACTAAAAGAAATTATCCGCTGGGTTTTCAGCAAATCTTAATTGCGCACTTGAAATAATATACGAAGTATGAAAAGAATGATTTTATATCCACTGATGTTGCTGATTCCGTTTTTCGCAATAGCTCAAACCATCCCTATTCAGCAGTCCACACAACCATGCAGCCACGGAGATCAGCCGGCCTTTCAGTTACTAATACCTGAAGCAAAATTGAAAGACATTGAGCGCGACTGGACTCGTTACCTCAAAGCAAAAGCTAAAGGCAAAACAGAGGAGATTGCCGGAGAGATAGTGATGTATGGAGCTGTGAAGAAGAATATTGCTCCTGATGGTTTTAATGTATTCAGTAAGTTACTTGAAACTACAGAAGGAGTAATGATCACGGCTTGGTTTATGAGAAGTGATTCCGCCTTTATGAGTAAAGAGAAGGATAGCAATCAAACATTGGCTGTAGAAAAATATCTGCAAGACTTTGCCATACCCGAATACAAGAGTATAGTGAAGGACGAACTGAACTCTGAAAACAAAAAACTTTCTGATTTGCAAAATGACTTGAAAGGCTTCATCAATTCAGAGGAGAAATCTAATTCAAAGATTAATGAAAACGAGCGCTCTATCAATCGAAACAAAACACAAATTAGAACGAATGAAAACGACCAGAAAAATCAGCAAAGCAGAATTGGCAAACAAAAAGCTGTTGTGGAATCATTGAAAAGCACTCCCGGAGATGCCTATAAAGAAGCCGGAAAAACTTTGAAGGAAATGGAGAATGGGTTGAAGAAATTGGTTAATGAGAATGAGAAATTGAATAAGCAGATAGATAAATGGGAGAAAGAAATAAGAGAAGAAGGCAGGAATATTGATCAAAGTAAGCAAGACCAATCTTTAAAAAATACTGCCATTGAGAGGCAGAGGGCAGTTGTAAAGTCGGTAGAAGACAAGCTGAAAAGCATACAATAAATTACAGTATGATTTAAACAGTAGGCTTCTCTCGAAACTCTACATCGCTTTTATTTTAGCAAAGACAATAATCTCGCTTTCCTTCGCAGAATATGTTGCGAGCCTCTGCGCGTTGGTCCCATAAACAAAATTCTTATGCCAAAAACATTTGGAGAAAAAGTAATTGATTTCAATCGTCATTTACACTATTCCGGCAAACTACCGGAAGGTTTTAGGGTGATAAACCCGTATCTGAGTAACCCTGAAACACTGGAGGTAACTCAACAGTTTTACCATAAGTTTTATAATGACCTCAATCAACGAAAATTTATTATCGGCATTAATCCGAGCCGACATGGAGCCGGAGTAACGGGCGTTCCCTTTACAGATACCAAACGCTTAGAAAGTGCTTGCGGTATCAAAATGCAATCGGCACATACGCATGAAGTCTCTTCAGTATTTATGTACGATTTAATTGCGGAGTATGGAGGGGTGAAGTATTTCTACTCACAGTTTTACATCAACTCCCCATTTCCTTTAGCCATTATCCGTCATACAAAAGATGGCAAATGGTTAAATGCTAATTATTACGATGACCCTGTTCTTTTTGAAATGGTGAAAGACTATATGATTTCATCTTTGAAAAAACACACTCGTTTGGGGTTAGATACTTCGGAAGTTTTTGTGTTGGGAAAGAAAAATGCCGTGTTTATACAAAAGTTAAACAAGGAAGCTAAGTTGTTTGGCCAGTTAAAAACTCTTGAACACCCGCGATACATCCAGCAATATAAATCTAAAGAAAAGCAGATGTATATTGACAAGTTTATACTCGCCTTGAATAATACTTCTTCCTAAAACGGATTAAGCCAAATACCACTCGCCTAACTGTGCCGACTATTAGCCTTTTGAGAACTGAATATTTGGCGGAATTCCCTATCACACAATTGATAGACACAAGCAGATGCCCTCACCGGTTGGGAGCAGTCCTCAAATTTTCGATTTTCTTCTTTCCCATCTTTAGAAATAGCTAACTTATTTCTTTTGTAATAGCTCTTTGATTCCCGCTAAATACTTATCAATATCTCCTGCACCAATAGTGAGAATCACTTCCAAATCGGATTTAGATTGAAGAGTGTTTAGCAGTTCCGATTTTGTAATCAGTTGCTTTTGCGGGCAAGTGAGTTTATCAAAAATAAGTTGGGAGGTAACTCCCTCAATAGGCTGCTCCCGAGCAGGGTAAATATCGAGTAATATCACCTCTTCAACTAAGCTGAGCGCTTTGGCAAAATCATTGGCCAAATCGCGCGTACGAGTGAAGAGGTGTGGCTGAAAAACAGCAGTGATTTTTTTACTTGGATAAAGCTCTCTCACCGACTCCAAAAAAACTCTGATTTCTTCGGGATGATGAGCATAGTCATCAATAAAAGTAAAGCGCTCATTTTCAAATATTTTTTCGAACCTGCGCTTAATCCCTTTGAAAGTAGCCAATGCTGCTTTTATTTTTCCATCGGCAATTTTCAGCTCTTTGGCAACCACCACAGCCGCTATGGCATTCTCTATGTTATGAAAACCGCCAAGGTGTAAGCGAAAACCTTTCAGCTCCTTTCCATAGTAAGTTAAATTAAACAGATAGCCCCCTTCCACTACCCAGTATTTGGTGCAATAAACATCGGCCTCCATATCGTTGAGAGAGTAGAATGCCTTATCGAGTACCGGCAGGCGATCGTTAATGCTTTGCTGTGTTTTGATAGCTAAAAAACCTTCCTCGTGAATACGTCCCGCAAACTCAATAAAGGCCTCATCAATAGCTTCTTTCGTTCCATAAATATCTAGATGGTCAGTGTCCACCGCAGTAATTACAGCTAAATCAGGCGACAAACGATGAAAAGAACGATCAAATTCATCGGCTTCTATCACCACGACATTATTATTTCCCGAAAGAAAGTTGGACTGATAATTAACCGCTATACCTCCTAAAAAGGCAGAGCAACCATAACCGGATTGAGTCAGGATATGTGCAATCATTGAACTCACTGTAGTTTTGCCATGCGAGCCGGCTACCGCGATGGTAAACTTATCGGTAGAAATAAGTCCCAATACTTCGCTGCGCTTTTTCAGCGGATAATTATTCTCGCGATAATAGTTCAGCCCTTTATGATCTTTTGGAATGGCGGGAGTGTAAATAACCAAATCTACATTTTTCGGCATCTGCCCTACTTCATCTTCAAATATCACAGACATACCTTCGCGTTGCAGTTCATCGGTCAGTGCCGTGGGTGTTTTATCGTAGCCGCTCACCTCCACTCCGGTGGACTTAAAATAGCGCGCCAGAGCACTCATGCCAATTCCACCAATGCCAAGGAAATAGATACTTTTTAGTTCATTTAATTTCATCGCTGGACCACGTTTAAAATTTCATCCACAATTCGCTCGGCAGCATCAGCTATTCCCATCTGTTTAATATTGGCACTCAACTCTCTCCGCTTTTCTTCGTCTTTCAACAAATCAAGTGCTGCGCCAATCAAGTTTAGCCGGGCTTCTGAATCCTTTACCATAATTGCAGCGCGATGATTCACTAAAGCCATAGCGTTATGAGTTTGATGATCTTCTGTTACATTGGGAGAGGGCACCAGAATAACCGGCTTACCTACTAATTGCAACTCAGAAATAGATAAAGCTCCCGCTCGCGAAATAATCACATCTGCGCAGGTATAGGCAAAGTCCATCCGATCTACAAACTGCATTACTTTCAGATGGGGTACGCCCACTGCTACATGTTTAAAATCATCAAAATAAAATTTACCGGTTTGCCATATCAGTTGCACATCACAGTTTCTAATTCTGTCAACGGTTGCTTCTACACTTTGATTGAGTGTACGCGCACCAAGACTACCCCCAATAATCAATATAGTTTTCCGCTTTGGGTCTAATCCAAAATAGGCGGCCGCCTCATTCCGGTCAGTTTTCCGGTTTACGATCTCTGCCCTCACCGGATTTCCCGTTACAACTATCTTTTGTTTAGGAAATACTTTTTCCATGCCCTCATACGCGGTGCATATAACCTTCGCGCTTTTAGCGAGCATTTTGTTAGTGATACCGGCAAATGAATTTTGTTCCTGAATCACTATGGGTACTCCTAACCATCCTGCGGCACGCAGCAGCGGCCCGCTGGCATAACCGCCAACACCAACCGCCACATCAGGACGAAAGTCATGCACAATCTTTAAAGCACTTAAAAGACTGGAGAGAATTTTGAAAGGAAGAAAAATATTTTTCAGCAGAGAACCGCGTTGAAAACCGGCAATGTTCAATCCCTTTATTTCATAGCCGGCACTTGGAACTTTTTCCATTTCCATTCGCCCGTTGGCTCCTACAAAAAGTAGCTGTGCATCGGGAAAGCGCATTCTGATAGCGTTGGCTATAGCAATGGCCGGGAAAATGTGCCCTCCCGAACCTCCTCCGGAAATGATAACACGCAAAGACTTCATACTGCTGCTAATTCTGTTTCTTCCTCCACATTTCGACTAACACTCAAAATGATACCTAAAGCGATAGAAGTGAAAATAACAGAACTGCCCCCCATGCTTACCAAGGGAAGTGTGACTCCCGTAACAGGGAGTAAGTTTACCGCCACAGCCATATTGATCATGGCCTGTGTGACTAAAGCAATGCCCAGTCCTACCGCCAGTAAAGCTCCGAAAGCTTTAGGGGCACGAATAACAATACGAATACATCGAAACAGGAAAAAGAGATATAAGAGCATTATAAAAGCACCTCCGGTTAATCCGTACTCTTCAATAATAATGGCATAAATAAAATCAGAATAAGGATGCGGCAAAAAATTGCGTTGCTCGCTTCCTCCCGGATCTACCTTAAAAAAGCCTCCTTTGGCAATAGCAATCTTGGCTTGTTGCACCTGATAGTTTTCGACACCGGCTTCCTTTTCTCCACTGAAGTCTTTCTCGTAATTCTGTACGCGATGTTTCCAAGTAAGCATTCTTCCTTTCAGCGCAGTTTCAGGTAATGCAAAGAGCAGAAGAAAGAACAAGGTAAACGCCAAAGCACTTACACTAAACACCATAAAGATATGTTTGAGTGCAATGCGACCAATAAACATCACAAAAATAGAAGTAAAGAAAAGGATGGTAGCGGTTGAAAGGTTTTCGGGGGCAATGAGTAAACAGGTAACAATAATAGGCAGCAGTATAGGAATGAAAGCTTCTTTAAAACTGCCAATTTGTTCTTGTTTAAGAGAAAGCTGACGGGCTAAATACATGATGAGCGCGAGCTTAGCTAAGTCAGATGTTTGAAAAGTAAGCCCCACGACCGGTAACGTAATCCAGCGGTTAGCATCGTTGAGTTGCGTGCCGAAAAACATGGTATAGATCAGTAAGGGAATAGACAAAATCCAAAGCAGTTGGGCAATACGTGAATAATACTTATAGTCTATTATGTGCGTCACAAACATCAGTAGCAAACCACCTGCGGTCATCATCAATTGTTTCATCAAATACTTTTCGTTGCCCACTTGCATTTTATACGCCAAGGTTCCCGTAGCACTATACACTGCCAGCATGGAAAACAAAAAGAGTATCATAACGACCAACCAGATCATTTTATCACCACGCAAATATTTTAGAACGCGATCCATCTTTTTTATCTCGCTTTAGTGCTACCAAACAGGAAATGAGGGCCATAAAATAAGAAGTGTGAGATAATAGAAAGCAATGAAGAAGATAGAAACAGTGAAGACAGCTTCAGGAAATCGGCCTTACCGTTCAATTTAGATTGAAATCCTTTTATCATCCATTGCTTCACTACTACTTTTAAATTCAATATACAATGGCTACATGGAGTGAGAAAGGCAGAGATGGCTTCACTTCTGAAATTTGAAACCGATCCGGATTCTACGTTCATTGGAAATTCTCTATTCATTTCATTTCAGTTTTCTTTCGCAGAACTATTGATTTCTTTCGCACTGCCTAATTCATTTAGTAGCGAACGCTAGGCTACATTTAATTTTCACATCCTACTCTTGATTCCTGTCTTAACTATAATGCGATCACCATTTCTTTAAACTTATCCCCTCTGTCCTGATAGTTCTCAAACAAATCAAAAGAAGCACATGCCGGAGAAAGCATCACGGCATCAACGGGATCGCCCAGAGTATAAGCCATACGCACCGCATCTTTCATGTTAGTGCAGTTCACCAAAATATCTACGCACTTACC
>CAZQYO010000109.1:0-8810 GCA_964597415.1 uncultured Chitinophaga sp. | reverse complement strand
TTTGAAACAATGATTGGACCTGCCGATGATTTGGCGCAATCCTTATTTAATACCTGTTTTAAATTGGTAGATGGTCCATGGGCACCGGATTTAAAAATCAGAGAATTGAGTAATCAGGTAATTATCAATTTAGAAAATGCCCCTACCAGTAATAATTATGGCGAAGGTTACGATCAGGTAGATGGAAAAATCGCACTTATCATTAATAGTGATTTAAACGGCCAAGGTGATTCTACCTATACCTTTGAAGGGTACCGCTTATTTCAAGTAGCTAACCCACAGGTTTCTGCTACAGACTTGAACAACCCTGATAAAGCACGGGAAATTGCAACCGTTGATTTGAAGAATGGGGTAACCAAGATTATCAACTTTGAGGAAGATGCCACTCTTAGTGGGTTATATGTCCCGGTTTTAAAAGTAACCGGTAAAGACAATGGTGTAACTACCAGTTTTAATATAACTACTGATCTTTTTGCTACGGGCGATAATAATCATTTGGTGAACCACAAGACTTATTACTATACCGCTATTGCCTATTCGTACAATAACTATAAGCCTTATGATTACAATAACCCCGGCAATGGCGGACAACTAACTCCTTACTTGCAGGGGGGGAAAAACTTTAAAGTGTACTCTGCCATTCCGCACATACCGGATCCCCGTAATGAAGGGACACAACTGAACTCAGCTTGGGGAGATGGGGTAGAAGTAAAGCGAATAGAAGGAAAAGGAAATGGAGGAAATAATCTAAATCTTAAACCGGAGACTATTGAAAGTATTCTCAATTCGGGCACTTATGCTTTTGCCGATACCTTAGTTTATGAAAAAGGATTTGACCCTATTGGATTTAAAGTGACTGACCCTATAAAGTTAAAGGAAGGTGATTTTGAATTACAGTTTTTGGAAGATTCATTCGTGAATGTTAAAGTAGAAGCACAGCGCCCCGATGGTGGTTTAGATACCATTGTATTGAAAAATGTAAAATCAACTGAAGCAGGGAACTCTTCAGCATTGAGTGCTTTGCTACCTCAGGGATATGTTTTACAAACGATAATGAGCACCACATTTACAAGTAACAAATGGAAGTGGGTGCTGAGGGATAATACCAATAATATGACTATTCATAGCGACCGGTATTTAGATCGCCCTTATGAGCAACACATTGTAGATTCTCTTCAAAATGATTATGGCTTTTTGATAAAGTTAGGAACTCCGGTTCCAGTTTATACCATTAATGGAAATTATTTAGCCTCCTCCGGCTCTCCGAACAGGTATGTGTACGATGTTTCAAAATCAAGCATTGAGTATGCCAACCCTTTGGAGAAGTGGTTGAGTTTTGTGCAAGATCAGGGAACTAATTCTGTGCAAAATTGGATTCGTTCGGGGACTTTGGCAAACGATCCGACCAGCCAAAGTAAAGATACTAAAGCGGCAGCTGAGGCCTTTGATGATAATTATTATTTCTGGGGAACAGGTACCTATCCGGTAAACGCTTATGCTGCATCTACAGATGGTGCTGCGGCTTTTGACGACCCTAATAAAACTTTTGAAACCATCCTGAACGGCACTTGGGCTCCTTATTGCCTTACTGCAAACTATGCTAAGAAAAACCTTACTAACGATGATGTAACCAATGGCAAGCCACCCTTTGTGTATGGTCCCGGATTTAAGTGGAAAGATTACGGACACAACTATCCTCCACAAAATAATCTGGATCGAATTGCCGGAGTGGATGTGGTGATTACTCCAGATAAATCAAAATGGAGCCGCTGTGTAGTATTTGAAACCGGAGAAGATGAAGCCATTAACGAAGGGGCAGATTTATCTCCTAACGCGAAAGCTTCGCGTAAGGGACAAATTAGAATGAAGCGCTCTCAAAGATGGCACGACCCTATTTCGAGAGATTATCTCGAGCTTGATCCTACCGATATTGGTCGCTCTTGGTTTCCTGGCTACGCTATTAATGTAGAAACAGGGGAACGGCTGAATGTAGCATTTGGAGAAAGCTCAGATATGGGCGATCAAAATGGAAGAGACATGCTTTGGAACCCTACTGATAAGGTGTACAGCCCTATCACCTTCCCCGGACAGGTGGTTAGTCAGTTGCCTTATTTTGGAGGCAAGCACTTTATCTATGTTTTTGAAACAAAGTATGACGAAGGCGACTCTGCTCAAAAGGTGTTGATGGATAACTTTGCCGGAATTGGCAATGCTCCCTTCTTTAGTATTCCGCCAGCTTTGCAACCACTGTATAAATCTTTAATGTGGACGGCTATTCCGTACTTAACACCAGGCTATAGTTTTGTCGCAGATCAGAACGGAAACAAATACATACCACCTGCTACTATCCATATAAAATTGAGAGTAGAAAAGCCGTACGAAAGATTTGCAACTATTTCTTCTAATGGGATTGATTCGTTGCCGCGCTATCAATTTAGCACTAAGGGAATGGGAGCCACTGAAGACAACCCTGAAATTGCGAAAAGTGCTTTAGATGAAATCAGAATTGTGCCGAACCCTTATCTGGCCTATTCACAGTACGAAACGGATCAGAACAGTAGCACGGTAAAGATTACCAACTTGCCGAATAATTGCAAGATCACCATTTATTCAATGGATGGAACAATTATTAGAAAGCTGACTCGGGGAATCAGCGTGGATCCGGCTACCAACAAGCGAGTGGATATTAGTGATGGCGCTCCCAGTGATGAAATTAATATTGATAACTCTACCTCGTGGGATTTGAAAAATGATAAAGGGATTACCATTTCAAGTGGTATTTACCTCTTTCATGTAGAGGCTCCCGGAATTGGACAGCGCACTTTGAAATGGTTTGGGGCATTGCGTCCGGCAGATACTTCTAACTTCTAAAAATCAAGAAAAGTAAAGAATATGAAGAAACTTTTAGCAGTATTATCAGGGGTGCTTATCATAGGCACTACCGTGTATGCCGGAAATCCCGACCGCAGAGGAGAAGCCGGTGCGTACGAGTTGCTTATGAACGGATGGTCTCGCTCCTCCGGTTTTTGGACAATGAATACCGCTTCCATTGCAGGGATAGAATCTGAACGGTTAAATATTGCCGGCTTGGCAAAAGTGAAGAAAACCGAAGTAGAGGCAGCATACACTTTATGGATACAAAGCTCAGGTGTAAGCATTGCCCATACCGGAATTGCCCAAGGATTTAAGGAAACCAATACTGTAACTTTGAGTATTCAAGCGCTGAATTTAGGAAGTATTGAGCGCACCACTACACAAAACCCTGAAGGAGAATTAGGCACCTATAAACCTACTTTTATTAATATCGGAGTGTCTTATGCAAAGGTTTTTTCTAACAGTATTTATGGAGGAATTACCGTGCGCTTAATCAATGAGAGCTTGGGTAACCTTAACGCCTTTGGGTTTTCGGTTGATGCCGGATTGCAATATGTTACAGGCCCAAAGGATAATATTCACTTTGGAGTTTCATTGAGAAATGTAGGTACCCCTATGAAGTTTAAAGGAGATGCTCTATCTAATCAAGTGCAAATAGTTTCTTCTACTACCTACCAGTTAACCGTGGACAATAAGTCCAATAAGTTTGAACTGCCCACACAGTTGAATATTGGTGCAGCCTACGATTTTTGGATGGGAAAGAAAAAAGAAGTGAAGCCCACTATTTTCAAGCAGGATTTCCGACTAACGGTATTAGCCAACTTTGCATCCAATGCGTTCGGATACGATCATTATGGCGTAGGAATGGAATTTGGATGGCGCGAAATGCTGATGTTAAGAGCGGCTTATCAATTTGAGAAAGGACAATTTAAAGAAGCGACCCGGTTAAATACTTACACCGGATTAGCTGCGGGAATCACCGTAGATGTTCCTTTGAAAAAAGACGGGCCACGCCTTGGCATAGATTATTCTTTCCGCGCTACCCAACCTTTTATGGGTACGCACAGTATCGGTTTGCACTTTAGTTTGTAATTTGTAATTTCGATTTAAGAAATTTACAGACGTCTCTGGAAAGGGGCGTCTTATTTTTTCCCTCATTTAGAAAGTTAAAATTCAAGATCATGTCGGGTATATTTTATATGACCAAAGAAGGGTTAGAAAAACTTCAAGAAGAAGTCAAGTATTTAAAAACGGTAAAGCGGCAAGAGGTCGCTCGCGCTATTGCCGAAGCTCGTGAGAAGGGAGACCTGTCCGAAAATGCAGAATATCACGCGGCCAAAGAAGAGCAAGGACATTTGGAAGCTAAGATAGTTGAAATGGAAAGCAAGCTGGCCAATGCCCGTATGATTGATGAAAGCAAATTAGATGCTTCGAAAGCCGGCATACTCTCTACTGTAGAAGTGCTGAATATAAAAATGAACAAAAAAATGAGTTTTATTTTAGTGAGCGAGGCCGAAGCCAACCTCAAGGAAAGTAAACTTTCAGTCAGTTCACCCATTGGCAAAGCCTTGTTAGGAAAGGCAGTTGGCGATATTGCTACCGCCAATACTCCCGGTGGGGAAATATTATTCGAGATTTTGAAAATCAGCATTTAGATATTGAAAGATGGCTTCGCTTTTTACAAAGATCGTGCGGGGAGAAATACCTTGTTTCAAGGTAGCGGAGGACGAAAACTATTTAGCTTTTCTGGACATTTCGCCCTTAGCCAAGGGACACACATTAGTTATTCCAAAAACGGAAGTGGACTATATTTTCGACTTAGATGATGCCACTTATACCGGACTCTCTCTCTTTGCAAAAAAGGTGGCAAAGGCTATAGATAAAGTTGTCACCTGCAAAAGGGTAGGGGTGGCCGTTGTAGGGCTGGAAGTGCCGCATGTGCATATTCATTTAATTCCTTTACAAACCATACACGATTTGGATTTCAAACGTCCGAAACTCCAATTGAGTCACGAGCAGATGGAAAGTATAGCAACTGCTATCTCTTCAGCCTATATTGCTTAGGGCGTTGTTTATCTATTCGAAATTACACATGAAGAGTAGGGGGAATTGAACAAATAATTTTTCAAGTCTAAAGAGAAAGAATTTGACACTCGCTACCCTCTTAGATTAGCCCTAAATACTTTGATTCTACTGCTACTCAAATGCTTGAAAGTATAAGGAAATCGCGGATCTACTTATTTTTAGTCGAGTGCTTAAGCAGGAGGAGAAGGAATAGAAAATGGGTTAAGATGTTTGTCTATGACTTTGCCGGTAGATGCTTAACAAAGCGATTAATAGCACTGGCTTAAAATAAAAAAACCCCGAGCTGAGAACCCGGGAGTTTTTTTGGACACACTAACAAAGGAGAGAGTCTTTAGCGGTATTCCGCCTATATTTTTTCAATCTGGTTTATCGTGCAGAAACGAGTTGTTTCGTTTAATCTCCGGTCGGGAGAGGTCATCATTTCCTACCGTGTACCGGGACAGGTCAGCTGCAGCAGAGTAGTTTTTGTTATTGCTCAATTCAATTCCTTTTCTTTTATATGCCGGTTCTTGCTCCATTTCTTCAATCTTTTGTTTATGACCAAACCGATAGCTAAGCCCGGCCAAAACTTTCTTGCGATCGTCTGACAGATGAGGATTTTGCTGAGATGTTTCCGTATATCCTCTCTTGGTATATACTGTAATTTCATCTTCCGTTTTATCTGACTGTGGAGTAACGGTAACTTCGGCAGTTTCTTCAACCACGTTAGTTTCTGTTTCCTCTTCCGTAATATTTTGTTCATCGCGACTTACCTCAAATTCCACTATGTTAGTGGTATCCTTTAATTCCACCACAGGCTCAGAGAATAAGCTGAATTCATCTTCTTCCATAAACTGGAGCGAAGTACTTGGCTGCTCCTTTACTTCCTGATCTTGCTTAACGATGATGGCAGGTATCTCAGTTTGGCAATTTTCTGTTGCCTTAATTTCTTCCTTTTTATCATTTAGTTCAAACACGGTGACTACTTTCTTCTCTACATAGCTGCTTCCTTTCCCCGCTTCAAATCCGGTAGCAATGATGGTAACAGATAATTTATTTCCTAACAGTGGATCGTCACAAGCCCCGAGAATAATATCGGTGCTGCCGGCTGCATCCTGTACGTATTCCATCACTTCTCCAATTTCATCCATGGTTGCCTGTTGTTCACCAGTGGTAATATTGACCAGTACTCTTCTCGCTCCACGGATTTCATTATCATTTAAGAGGGGAGAATTCAGTGCTCCACGAGCGGCCACCATAGCGCGGTCTTCACCTTCAGCCGTTGCACAGCCCATAATAGCGGCTCCTCCTTCTTTCATCACAGTCTGCACATCCGCAAAGTCAACGTTTATTTCACCGGGTACCGTGATGATTTCAGAAATTGCCTTAGCTGCTGTAGTAAGTATATTATTGGCATGACCAAAAGCCTCAGACCGTTTGAGGTTGCCATACATGTCGCGAATCTTATCATTGTTGATGATGAGCAGCGTATCTACATGCTCGCGCAATTTCTCGAGTCCTTCCATAGCTTGGGTATAGCGCGATTTACCTTCAAACCAAAAAGGAGTAGTGACTATACCAACGGTAAGCACTCCCATTTCGCGCGCAATGCGTGCTACTACAGGAGCAGCACCGGTTCCTGTTCCACCACCCATTCCGGCCGTCACAAAAACCATTTTTGTGTTTTTGTTCAGCAATTCCTTGATTGCTTCAATAGATTCTTCGGCACTTTTTTCACCCACTTCGGGTCGCGCACCGGCTCCTAAACCCTGTGCAACTGTTGGCCCTAATTGTATTTTGTTGGGAACGCGGCTCATATCCAATGCCTGCGCATCGGTATTCAGCACTACAAAGTTAACTCCCACAATGCCTTGGTCAAACATGTGGTTTACGGCATTGCTGCCTCCTCCGCCAACACCAAATACTTTGATGATAGAGGATTGCTCTTTTGGTAAGTCGAATTGAAAAAATGGTTCCATTGGCATTGTTTTTTGTGTTAGTGTATTTATTTGTGTTTCTCCTTTTCCTAATAATTGTGATAACTGTTAATTAAAATCTCCATTCACATCTCCATCTTCAAACCAGTTCTTAAACATCACACGCATTTGCTCGAGAAAATTCTTTTTATCCTTTTCCTTTCCTTTCATTTCATTCATAATTACTTCGGGATGGCGGGGATCAGTAGGTTTATTTTCAAAAGGTTCTTCGCCAACCAAATCAGGTACTTCAGTGGCAGAGGATGTCGTAGCTGTGGCTTCGTACAGTTCGGGGAAGAATTCCAAGCGCTGTTCGTCCTTCATATCGTCAAACTCTTTGTATCCTTCCAGTACTAATCCAATACCGGTAGAATACATTGGATGCTTGAGTTCGTCTTTATTATCTTTAGCAATGTATGAAGTAGGGAAACCGATGCGGGCAGATAGTCCGGTCGTATATTCCACTAACTGTTTCAAATGCTTCAACTGCGATCCGCCTCCGGTAATAACGATGCCGGCATTCAGCGAATTGGCATAGCCGGAACTTTTGATTTCAAAATACACAGCCGAAAAAATTTCATCCATACGGGCGTTGATGATGTGTGCCAGTGTGCGCATAGAAATTTCTTTGCGATCGCGGCCGGCTATTCCGGGAATTGAAATAATTTCATTCTCCTGAGTTTCGTTGGGTAGTGCACTGCCGAAATTGGTCTTTAGTTTCTCGGCTTGCGGGCGCAGCAACTTGCAGCCTTCCATGATGTCTTCTGTAATAATGTTTCCGGCAAAAGCGATGACGGCCGTATGGCGGATAATCTTGTTTTTAAAGATGGCTACATCAGTCGTTCCTCCGCCAATATCTACTAATACTACTCCGGCCTCTAACTCATCATTGTGCAGCACTGCTGCTGATGAAGCTAATGGTTCTAAAAACAAGCCTGCCATTTTTAGTCCTGCTCGTTCTACGCATTTTTTAATGTTTTGAGCGGCTGCTACTTTTCCGGTAATGATGTGAAAATTTGCTTCGATGCGGCTCCCGCACATTCCTATCGGGTCATTAATATTATGGGTATTATCTACCGAAAATTCCTGAGGCAGCACAGTGATAATTCTTTCACCCGGCTCTAAAGCAATTTTGTGCATGTTTTGCAACATCATGCGAAGGTCTTCACGGGTAATTTCCTCTTCGGGGTTTTCAAGGGTGTAAATATCGCGGCTTTGTTTGCTGCTGATATGTTGCCCAGCAATTCCCACAAACACACTTTTTATATCGAATCCACTCTGGCGTTTTGCCTCCTCTACTGCCAGTACTATAGCTTCGGTCGTATTTTTAATGTTAGTTACCTCTCCGCGTGTTACTCCGGAAGAGGGCACTTTGCCCATGCCCAATATCTTTACTTTCCCAAAGCGATCGCGCTGTGCAACAATAACTGCAATTTTGGTAGTGCCTATATCCAAGCCTACTATCACGGGGTTCTCTTTTGTGTGTCCAGCCATGCGGTAATTTTATATTGGATTCGTTGTGTCTTGTTTTTCGCAAACCACCTGCCCCTCAAATTGCAGGTCAATCGCCTTGTATTTATTCCACCCTATCTTCGTCAACCCTTCTTTATAGAAAATTTTTAGTCGTTCAAATTTCTGAGCCATATCTTCTTCCGGATTTCCAAAGTGAATTACGTGACCTCCCGTTTTGGGTATCAGGTCAAAATCTCCATTGTCATTTACATATACCTGATCAATCATCGCATTCAAAAATTTATCCTTCCGAACAAACTGAATTAAGTGGTAAAGAGCGGCTTGCACGGTGCTGTCGCGTTTTGTGTCCGCATGTGTAACAATATTGCCAAGCGCTACTGCAACGTGCACTGTAAAAATATTACTGAGAGGTATCCGCTCATT
>CAZQYO010000108.1:0-8822 GCA_964597415.1 uncultured Chitinophaga sp. | reverse complement strand
AAATGAAATACATTACTATCATAGTGGTGGGTCTGTTAGTGCTTTCTGTTTTTTCCTGTAAGCGGAATGACGAAGTGCCTAAAAGTTCATTTACCCCTTATGAAATACAGATCCCAAAGCGTTTTCCGCCTATGGAAATTCCCTCTTATAACGCTATGAGTGTCGAAAGAGTGGCCTTAGGTCGTAAACTCTATTATGACCCCATTCTCAGTAATGATGGCCGCGCTTGTGCCAGTTGTCATTACCAGAATATCGGATTTACCTCCGATAATTTTCCGATTACTCCGGTGCTGCCACATGTGAACTTGGGTTGGAGTAAAAACTTTTTATGGAAGGGAGAGAAAACTTGTTCTTTAGAAGATATGATGATGTATGAAGTCAATGAATTTTTTCAAACGGATATCAATAAGCTGAATGCGGATAATACGTATCGCGATTTGTTTTTTAAAGCCTACAATGTTCAAAACATTACATCGCAAAACGTGGCGTATGCCTTAGCTCAGTTCTTTCGCATACTTAACTCAGGAAATTCAAAATTTGATAAATACCGAAGAGGAGAAGCCGTATTAACTCCCAATGAGCGAAATGGTATGATTACTTTTTTTACGGAGAAAGGAGATTGCTTTCATTGTCATAATGAAATTTTTCTGACCGATAATTCCTTCCACAATACGGGGTTAGACAGCACTTTTGATTCATTCGATAAGGGAAGATATGATGTAACAGGCGATGCGAGTGATATAGGCAAATACAAAACTCCGACTCTTAGAAACTGCGCACTTCGCGATCGGTTTATGCACGATGGAAGATATACTACGTTGGAACAGGTTATTGAGTTTTATAACAGTGGTGTTCATCAAAATTCCCCAAACATAGATCCATTAATGACACTTCCCTTCAAAGAAACCGGGTTACATTTGACTCAAGCGGATAAAGACGACTTACTCTCGTTTTTGAAAACCTTTACCGATACCACTTTTATCAATAACCCTGAGTTGTCAAAACCATAAACCCAGATACTTGCGCCCACTATTTTTACCACTGAGTTATTAATTAAAAAATAGAGGTCAGGTGGCAGTGATGTGAAATACAGTCCGTAGTCACAATTTCAGCCTTTGCATATATCTGCTCTGGCAGCAAGCACCGCAATTGTTTTAATCTTTTTCGTCAATTTTTTGTTTAGATAATGCGCATAGAGAATGAAGAGTGTGCAAGTGTGTTAAAATGACTTTTATCGGTTAAAGATTCCATAGCATAGGAGACTTTCTTCTTTTGCCCCTTGAGGTAAATTATCTTGTGTTGCGTTGTATCTCGGTAAAGCATCTCCCCACAGTTAAATGATTTACTTCATAAGGAAACATTGGATTTTATCTGTTGACCGGTACTGTCAAGATCGGAAAGTTTATTTTAAGGAGTATAAAATGATAAAACATGAAAAAGATTAGAGTTGCGGTGAATGGATATGGAGTGATCGGTAAGCGCATGGCTGATGCCATTTCATTGCAAGACGATATGACTTTGGTAGGGATATGTGATGTGTCAACAGATTGGCGAATAAAAATGGCAGTAAATAAAGAATATACGGTCTATGCTACCACAGATGAAGTAGGGGAGAGAATGGTTCGTTCGGGCATTCCGATTGCGGGTTCTTTAGATGCCCTATTGCAACAATGTGAGGTAATTGTGGATTGCACTCCGAAGAATTTCAGCGCGGCCAATACCATAAAATACAAAAAGGAAGGAGTCAAGTTTATTGTACAGGGAGGAGATAAACACGAAACAACCGGACATTCTTTTACTGCGGAGATCAATTATGAGTCAGCCGTGAATCGTGAAAGTACCAGAGTGGTATCGTGCAACACTACGTCTATGCTGCGAACACTCGGAGCATTGAATCAAACGGGGCTACTACAATCTGCCAGAGGAACTTTACTGCGAAGGGCAACTGACCCCTGGGAAAGCCATTTGAACGGGATGATGAATACACTGCTCCCCGAAGAACACATTCCAAGTCACCAAGCTCCAGATGCAAAGACCGTATTGCCTGAACTCGATTTGATTACTACTGCCATCAAAGTTCCCGAGACATTGAGTCATCTTCACTCGTGGGTAGTAAAACTTACCCGAAAGGCAGATAGGGAAGAAGTACTGCAAGCGTTTAGGAAATCTTCGAGAATTGCCTTTATCAACTATTCTGATGGGCTTCAGGCAAATAATGTGGTTAAAGAGTTAATGCTCGACATGGGCAGGCCACGCGGAGATATGTACGAGGTGGCATTATGGGAAGATATGCTTACGGTGATAGGCGATGAGTTATACTATTCCTACATTGTAGATAATCAAGCTATTGTTATTCCTGAAAATATTGATGCTATCAGAGCACTTACCGGAGTAGAGAAAGATTCAAATCGGAGTATCTCTAAAACTGATCAATCTCTTGGGATAAGGAGTAAGTATGCCTGATACGAGTAGTGTCTGATACTCAAAACCTTTACTGACATACCATTTGCGGGAGTATTGAGAAATAGATGAGGTTGATTTTCGCTATCCTTTTTTGTGAATAACGCATGACCAAAATCAATTGGTAAGCGCTTCCAGCTTTCTTTAATTTACATTCTATACTTTCGATGGCAATGAAGAAAGAGGACATTAGTTGTTTTGCCTGCAGTGCAAGATATTGCTCTATTTTAAAAAACTGTGAACGTCAGTTTCTGGAGTTTATTGACAACAGTAAATTTTGCATGACTTATGCTAAAGGACAACAAATCATTCGGGAAGGATCTCAGATTGACGGAGTTTACTTTGTTTCGTCAGGGGTGGCAAAGATATTTGTAAAAGGGTATAGGGGGCGACCCTTAATTCTTTCACTTGCAAAAGCCGGCTCCGTGTTGGGTCATTCAACGGACGAATTAGGGAAGCAACAAATTTCGGTTACGGCTGTTGAAGAGACTTCTGTGTGTTTTATTGAAAGCAAAGAATATGAGACAATATGTAAACTAAGTCCGGGAGTCCGTGAAGATTTGACAAAAATATACCAGAAAGAGTTGAATCTGATGCACTCTCGAATGGTGCATTTAGCGCAGTTAAATGTACGCGAAAAAGTGGCAGAAGCCTTATTGCATATTGCCAGTACTTATCTTTTAGAATATTCCACTGAGCCTTTTGAGGTAAATTTAAACAGGCAGGATATTGGTGACCTTATTGCTGTTTCAAAAGAACAGGTATCAAAAACGCTGGCAGATTTTAAACAGGAACAAATCGTTGCGGTGAGTGGTAAAAAGTTGCAAATTCTCAATTATAATAAGTTGAGAAGCATTGCTTGTTTGTAAAAGCGAGAGATTAAGATGCTTTGAACTTTATCTGTTTATCCAGGCAATAAGACCGGAAGAACCCGAAGCGGACATTAAAATCGGGGAAGTAAAATAAGCCACTATAAAAGCGAACACAAAAAATGCAGAAGCAATACCCAATAATTCGTATTCCCTTCTGCGAAAATGAGTATAGCTTGCAGCACCCATTAACAGGGTCAACCCTATAGCAGAGGCAGACGTTAAGTAATAACCATGCCCTAATAATTTAGGAACAATGATACCGAGCGCGCATAAAACTTCTACTACGCCAATTAACTTGACTTGAGTGCTCGAAAAATCATCCGCCCAATTCCACCATTCTGATGGTTCTTGCCCTTGAGTATGAAAAATTTTGGCAACCCCTAATGCAAGAAACATTAGAGCCAATACAACAATGAATATCCAAATAGGTGAAATCATAAAACTGAATTTTACTGATTAAAAAATCCGAAACAAAACTAAAAACCAAAAATACTTTCCTAATAATACTGATAACCCTAACGGTTAGGTAATACTAAACAAAGCTAGTTGAAATGCCTTTTCAATGACTTTAAACAGAAAAATTAATGTCTTTTGACACTTTTTTGATTTTGGTTTATCTATTCACCTTCAATTAAAGCAGAATACAGTCTCCCCAACTTGATTAAAATGGATTGGGTGCGGAACGACTTGATATTTCTAAGCCTCATAGAGGAACCGATATTTTAAAGCTATAGATCCTATAATAGATAATAGACCGTTCTACATTCTAAGTTCATTTTTACAGATAATTTATAAGAAGCGGGGGAATTGGTGTTAACCAACCTCTATTTTCCTATCAAATTCTTCAAAAACTACGAAAAGACATTTTTTCGTTTGAGTGCAGTCATGTTATTTCAAAAGAGGGGCATGTTCTTTTGCCCCGTCAATATGACAAAGGCAGTTACAAAAAACAGAATGGCAGCCAAACTACAAAATCCGTCATTCATAGCGGAAAACAGCACTTACTCAGAATTAACTTCAGTGAAAGGCCGCTTTAGGGAAAATCAATTTACAACAAAATTTATGTTCAGCATGAAGTCAACGTTACAAAATGCCTATTCAATGCTTTTTCAAAATCTATCCAATAAGAAAGCACTCGTTGCATTAATAGCGATAGCTGTTTTCTCTCTTCAGGATATCCAAGCGCAGGATGGAGAAAAATTATTTAAGCAAAATTGTGCCGCCTGCCATTCCATTGGCAAAGGAAAATTAGTGGGGCCTGATTTACACGGAGTGACCGAGTTGCGTAACGAACAGTGGCTTATCAAATGGATAAAAGGGTCGCAGGCGATGGTAAATTCAGGGGATCCGGAGGCGAAGGCCATTTTTGAAGAATTCAATAAAATTCCAATGCCCGATCAAAACCTTCCGGATGCGGACATTAAAGGAATTCTTGCCTTCATAAAAGATAAGAGTGCACAGGTACCCGCAGCATCTGAAACAGCCGGAGCACCGGTCGGCAATAAATCAGACAATGCTACAACGGCAGAAATAACTGCCGGCCAACATCTTTTTGAAGGAGGGAAAAGGCTCACCAATGGAGGCCCTGCGTGCGTCTCCTGTCATAATGTAACGAATAACAAAGTTATTCCCGGAGGCTTGCTCGCTAAAGACTTAACGAACGTGCATAGCCGTTTGGGTGGCGATGCCGGTATCATGGGGATTTTAAATGCTCCACCCTTTCCTGCCATGACGGAGGCATATAACGGCAAACCAATTACCGAAACAGAGATTGCAGATCTGACGGCATTTCTCAATAAAGCGGATAAAGAAAGTGCTACTCAAAAAGCGACTGCCAGTCCTTTGCTGAAGTGGGGATTTTTAGGTTTTGCCATCTGGGTGGGTATCGTGTTACTGTTGTGGCGTAAAAAGAAGTGGAACATGGTGAAACAACGAATTTTTGATCGTCAAGTGAAAACAAGATAAGCTGAACAAATTTTAAAAAACGAATTCTAAAACAATATAACTATGAGTTGGATTGAAGACATCATTTCTCCGAAAACACGCAAATGGGAAGAGTTTTATCGCAATCGTTGGCAGTATGACAAAATAGTGCGAAGCACACATGGTGTAAACTGCACGGGTGGTTGCTCTTGGAATATCCACGTAAAGGATGGAATCGTGGTCTGGGAAACTCAGGCTTTAGATTATCCATTGCTTGAAGAAAGCTTGCCCCCTTACGAGCCACGCGGATGTCAAAGAGGTATTTCTTATTCATGGTATCTCTATAGTCCAATCCGTGTAAAATATCCGTTGATGCGCGGAGCCTTGATGGATTTATTTCAGGAAGCAAAAAAGGCAGCAGGTGGAGATCCTATCCAAGCATGGGAGAATCTTCAAAGCAATCCCACAAACCGAGCACGCTACCAGAGAGCTAGAGGAAAAGGGGGGTTCAGAAGAGCAAATTGGGAAGAGGTAGTTGAATTAATCGCTGCCGCTAACCTATATACCATTAAGAAATATGGTCCCGATCGTGTAATTGGTTTCTCTCCCATCCCAGCGATGTCCATGTTAAGTTACGCATCCGGTGCACGCTACCTACAATTATTAGGTGGCGTTAACCTGAGTTTTTACGATTGGTATTGCGATTTACCCACGGCATTCCCCGAGGTTTGGGGCGAGCAAACTGATGTGTGTGAAAGTGCCGACTGGTATAATTCTAAGTTCTGTATTTCTATGGGGGCTAACTTAGGAATGACCCGTACCCCCGACATTCACTTTTTTTCTGAATCAAAACATAACGGAACAAAAACAGTGGTTATGTCACCCGATTTTTCGATGGTGGCAAAACATGCCGATCAATGGATTCCTTGTCATGCTGGCTCTGATGGAGCGTTTTGGATGGCTGTTACACATGTGATTCTAAAAGAATTTCATGCGGACAGGCAAGTCCCTTATTTCATTGATTATGTTAAGCGATATACAGATTGTCCGTTTTTGGTCGAATTAGAAAAAGATGGAGACCATTATACTCCCGGAAGGTTGGTTCGAGCTAACCGAATTGCGAAATATAAGGATGTAGAGAATGGAGATTGGAAGTTTTTAAATATTGATTCTCAATCCGGAAAATTAGTTATGCCGAAAGGCAGTATGGGACAACGTTGGGACAAGGGTAAAATTGGGAATTGGAATTTGAAATTTGAAGACGGGGAGGATAATTCTGTATTTGATCCGGCATTAACCATCTTAAACAACAGTGATGATGTGCTGAAGGTTGAATTCGTTGAATACGGATTAAATAAAAAGGCGATACGGTCGGTTCCTGTAAAATATATTGACACGGTTGACGGCAAAAAAATAGCAGCGGTTACCATTTATGATTTGACTTTCGGCCAATACGGGGTGTCCCGAGGTTTGCCGGGAGATTATCCGTCTGACTATAACGATAAAGATCAAGCTTATACTCCGGCTTGGCAGGAAATATTTACAGGAATTGGGCGTGAAGTGGTGTTGCAAATTGCGCGGGAGTGGGGAAGTACAGCTGAAACAACAAAGGGAAAATGTATGGTGATTGTTGGGGCAGCTATTTGTCACTGGTTTCATAATAATCTCATGTATCGCTCTGCAATTATGACGCAGATGCTCACCGGCTGTAATGGTGTGAATGGAGGAGGGATGAACCACTATGTGGGTCAGGAAAAATTAGCTCCTGTAGATTCTTGGGGGACTATCATGGCCGCTAAAGACTGGCAAAGTGCTAACCGTTTACAGCAAGCACCAATTTGGCATTACATCAATTCCGACCAATGGCGATATGATGGGAATCAGGCGCAGTATAATAATATACCTACGGGAAGTAAATTGGGAAACATGCACTCTGCGGATTTTGCAGCGATGGCTGTTCGCAACGGATGGATGCCTTTTTACCCACAATACAACAAGAGCAACTTTGAAATTGTAACAGATGCCATGTCTTCGGGGGCAAAAACGGATGATGAAATAAAAAATTATGTCGTAAGCAAATTGAAGTCTAAGGAACTTCTCTATTCTATTGCTGATCCGGATGCAGAAATAAATTTCCCACGCAATTGGTTTATATGGAGAGGCAATGCGCTGATGGCAAGTGCCAAAGGGCACGAGTATATGCTCGATCACTATTTGGGCACGCACACTAATAAGATTGCCGATGAAGTAGCCAAAGACCATGTTTCGGAGTTAATATGGAGGGAGGCACCAAAAGGTAAAATGGATCTGATTGTGGATCTGAATTTCCGCATGGATACCTCTGCACTTTATTCTGATATAGTTCTTCCTGCTGCTTCTTGGTACGAAAAAGCAGATATCAATTCAACAGATATGCACTCATTTATTCACCCACTTGGGCAAGCCATTGCTCCTGTATGGGAGGCGAAGAGTGATTGGCAAATATTCCAGTTACTTGCAAAGAAGGTGAGTGAGATGGCAAAATCTTATATGCCGCATCCTGTGAAGGACGTTGTTAATACGCCATTATCACATGATTCTATTGATGAAATCAGTCAACCTAGATTGCTGGACTGGTATAAAGGTGAGTGTGAACCTATCCCAGGTAAAACGATGCACAAAATTGCTATCGTAGAACGTGATTATACCCAAATTTATAATAAGTACATTTCTCTTGGCGCAAATATGGAAACAAACCCGATAGGTGCGCATGGGGTGAGTTTCATGGCAGACGATGTGTATGCTGAAATGAAAAATGACAAACGTCACGTTCAAAAAGTAAATGGTAAAGAATATCCTTCTTTGAAGGAAGACATAGAAGCGGTAAATGCAGTATTAAGATTGTCTTCGTTGACTAACGGGCGAATGACCGTAAGGGCTTACGAAAACATGGAGAAGAAAACCGGAATGCCTTTGCTGCAACATGGTATTGGCAGCAAGGATGTGAGAATTGATTACAAAGACTTACAAGCTCAACCACGTAGATATAATAACTCCCCTCTTTGGTCAGGGTTAATGGATAATGGTCGAGCCTATGCGGCATATAGCTATAATGTAGATTGCTTGGTGCCTTGGAGAACGCTAACCGGTCGTCAGCATTTTTACTTGGATCACGATGGATACATTGCTTTTGGGGAGCATCTGCCAACTTTCAAACCATCTCCCACACCGGAGGCATACGGTGACATACGTAAAACAATCAATGATGGGAAAGCGAAAATGTTGAACTGCTTAACCCCGCACGGTAAATGGCATATCCACTCTACTTATGGCGATACCTTAAGGATGCTTACTCTCTCAAGAGGTATGGAGCCATGTTGGATGAGTGAAAAAGATGCAGCCGCTATTGGAGTAAAAGATAATGATTGGGTAGAAGTTTACAATGACCACGGGGTGTATTGCACTCGCGCTTGTGTAAGTGCGCGAATCCCTTCAGGTGTTTGTATTGTATATCACTCGCCAGAAAGAACGTACTCTGTACCAAAATCACAGATTAGAAATGGCCGTAGAGCAGGAGGGCACAATAGT
>CAZQYO010000107.1:0-8822 GCA_964597415.1 uncultured Chitinophaga sp. | reverse complement strand
TGTACCTTACATTTAAATTCAGTTATCATGGAAATTGACCACAAAGATAGGAACAAGACCTCCGGATTACTTTTTGTTGGCTGCCTGTTTGTAGGCATGGCTGTAGGTTTTTGGTTTCATCAATTACCTATTGGGTTGTTCGGTGGCATGGGAGTAGGATTTTTAGCTTCTGCGGCTTATCGCGCCCGAAGGGAATGAGTTTTTCAGGAAACTGAAATGTTCTGTTTTCTATTTCCCCAATAGCCATCTAATCCGAAATAGAAAAAAGCCATCAAAGGAATTACTAAGAATGCCTCTACCGGCTGCATGGCGTGGTAAATAACATCCCGTCCGGGAAATTGCCGCCAAAAGGGTTGAGGCTCCCTCAATGTGTTCAGCACTAAAACAGTATGGTCGCAGCTATCCGCAGCATACAGCGCCACATAACAAAACTGCACCAACAAAACCGCTACCATCATCCCTCCTATTAAAGTATAAAACTCTACCCGCCTAAACACCATTACCGGCTTTTTCGTAAGGGAAATATTCGCCACCATGAGTAAAAGCATAGTCATCGCGCATCCATACATATCCATCATAATATCGTTGAACTCGAAGAACTCCACAGAGGTTGGGTAGAGAATACGATACTGATGCCATTCATCCACCAGCATAAACGGAATGGCAAAGAAAATAGCCGCTCCATAACGACCGGTCAGCGGATATAAGAGGAAAGCGAGAAACGTAAATTCCAATGAGTGGATGATTTCTATATTCATTTCAAACATGGTTTTGAAATGGACAACTATTAACGTAGCCGTGACTATGAGGTAAAGTATTTTCCGTCTCCGGTTTTCCGTATTCTTTCGGAGCCGAGAGAACATGAAAACGAGCAGCAACAGTAAGAATAGAAAGGCGAAAACGGCTATCACCTTGTTGTAAATCGGTAGGCTAAGGTAGTTCATGATAAGCACCGAAAGATTCACCAGAGGCCGGTGCATGAAATAGATAAAAACGAAATAGGCAAAAGCGATAGCGAGATTGAGCAGAGGGTGTTTGTGCAGCCGGTTGACTAATTCTTGAATCATGCGTAGCTTTTTACAAATCCAAACCAAACTTGCGGCTGGTTTCTTTGGCGAGTTCATAACCGGCATCGGCATGGCGGATAACTCCGAGTGCCGGGTCGTTGTGCAATACTCGTTTCAGTCTGCGCTTTGCCTCTTCTGTTCCATCCGCTACAATCACCATTCCGGCATGTAAAGAATACCCCATCCCCACACCGCCCCCCTGGTGAAACGATACCCAACTCGCCCCACCTGCCGTATTGATAAGCGCATTCAGTATAGGCCAGTCCGCAACGGCATCGCTGCCATCCATCATCCCTTCGGTTTCGCGGTTGGGCGAAGCCACACTGCCGGTATCGAGGTGGTCGCGACCAATCACTATGGGGGCTGTCACTTTCCCTTCCTTCACCAAATCATTAAAAGCCACTCCGGCAATTTCGCGCTCGCCCATGCCCAACCAGCATATTCGCGCAGGCAATCCTTGAAAAGCAATCTTCTCTTTAGCCAATCGGAGCCAACGAAGCAGCCCTTTGTTTTCGGGAAAAAGGGCCTTCAATTTATCATCACACACCGCAATATCGTTAGAGTCGCCACTCAGCGCCACAAAACGAAAAGGACCTTTGCCTTCGCAAAAAAGCGGACGGATGTATGCCGGCACAAAACCCGGAAAGTCAAACGCATTTTCTACCCCTCGCTTATCCTTTGCTTGTCCGCGAATATTGTTTCCATAATCAAACGTAATGGCTCCGCGCTGCTGTAGCTCCAACATTTGGCGCACATGTCGCGCAATAGTATCTAAGGAACGAGCACTATATTCATTGGGTTTCGTTTCGCGCAGTGCTTTTGCTTGCGCCACCGAAAGCCCTTCGGGAAAATAGCCGATCAACTCATCATGTGCAGAGGTCTGGTCGGTGAGCGTGTCGGGGGTGATATGGCGATCCAACAGGCGTTGCAGCAAATCCACCGCATTGCAACAAACACCTATCGAAACAACTTCGCCATTTTCCTTCGCTGCCAATGCCCAGTCAATGCCCTCATCTATGTCCATCGTATATTTATCGAGATAGCTCGTTTCCACTCTTTTCTTCATCCGCCATTCCTCCATTTCAGCCGCCAAGCACACACCTTCATTCATAGTAATAGCCAATGGTTGAGCACCGCCCATTCCTCCCAGCCCGGCTGTCACATTCAGCTTGCCCTTTAAGGAACCGCCAAAATGTTGATTGGCCAACGATAGAAAGGTTTCGTAAGTGCCTTGCACAATTCCCTGTGAACCGATGTATATCCAAGAGCCGGCCGTCATTTGGCCATACATCATAAGTCCCTTTTTCTCCAACTCTCGAAAATGCTCCCAGGTAGCCCATCGCCCCACTAAGTTTGAATTGGCAATAAGCACACGAGGTGCCTCGGGGTGAGAGCGCAAAATGCCCACCGGCTTCCCGCTTTGAATCAGCAGCGTTTCATCCGTCTCTAAATTCTTCAAACACGCCACTATTTTATCATAAGCCTCCCAGTTGCGTGCGGCCTTGCCCAAGCCTCCGTACACTATTAAATCTTCCGGCCTCTCGGCCACCTCCGGGTCTAAGTTATTCATCAACATACGAAGAGCCGCCTCCTGAGTCCAGCCTTTACATTGCCGTGCAGAGCCGCGCGTTGCGCGAATAATTTTTGTGGAATTCATAACGTCATTTGATGTTCAAATTTACCATAATAAACTTTTGAGAATGGGAAGCAGTAGCGACCATCGCTTAAAACGATACTCCTTTAGCCGCTAATTTCCCCTCTCACAAAGCCATACCTATCAAAAAGAATTTTAAATACTTGGCGCCTTACTGCGGTCAGTTTGGGCACATCCCTCTCCCACGGGCGTGTGTGCTGTAGCGCTATTTGCGGACAAGACCTTCCCACCAAGTGCCCATTCGAAATTCGCTATTCGAAATCCGACATTCATTTTAATTCATCATCCGCAATTCTTCCAAATTAGTTATGAGCAAATGATCGGGTCAGTGGGGTTACGCAGGAAAACCAGCGTCCACTAATTTATCTGAGTTTCTTTTTAGGGTTTCTGCTGACATGAAACACTGCAATTATTTTCACTTCATCATTCTCCACTTTATACACAATAACAAAGGAGAAGGCTTTTATTACTACCTGACGGTATTCTCCTTCTAAATATGGCGAAATCGAAAAGACGGTTTTCAAGATAATCAAGCACTCTTAAATACGCATCTAAAAATTTACTCCCCTACCCCTTACTTCGCTCTTCGCACCAAATTGCCGACTCATTCAACTCTTGTCGGGCTTCTACTTCAATACGAACCTTATAAATCATTCAACTCCTTTTTAATTTTCTCCGCTTCCTCGGAGGCATTAAAATAATCAGCGTCCCTTTCTTCTATTCTTTTAATTCGCTCCTTTAGCAGCGCATGATGCTCATCCGATAGATTCATTACCACATCATAATTTTCTACTACCCCCATTAATTCAAGCAATAAAATTTCATCACTGGTAGATTCTATTCGGTGAATGAGTTTATGTTTTGCTTGCAGCAAATCCATGATAGAATAATTTTTAAGCAAGACAAAAATTATGCTGAAGGTAGCGTTATCCTCACTGGCGCAACGTCAATCACCACGGTTTGAGTATCTATAGCCTCATCCTAAAAAGCAAAAGCGCTCCGTAAATACGAAGCGCTTTTGTTTGTGACGTTGTTGCCCGAGAAGGATTCGAACCTCCACAAACTGAACCAAAATCAGTTGTCCTGCCATTAGACGATCGGGCAAAAATTCCCTCCCTTCTTCAAAGGAGGTGCAAAAATAATTATCTCCTCCTCTTTTACAACAGTTCCTTCTCTCATTTCACGGTTTGCTAAATATAGTCAATAGCTTTTGCTCCAAAGAACTATAAAGTCCCACTTTGCAGTAAATTGATATTTTTACGCCTCTCTAAATTTTGCTGAATGCAGAAGTTCAAAAACCTCAATAACATCTTCGGATGGGCCGCTTTTATTTTTGCTGCGGTGGTGTATAGTATGACCATGGAAAGCAGCGGCAGCTTCTGGGATTGCGGTGAATTCGTTTCCGGTTGTTACAAGTTGCAAGTAGTGCACCCTCCCGGTGCCCCTTTCTTCCTGATGCTGGGTAGAATTTTTACCCTTTTTGCCGGTGACCCGTCTCATGTGGCCGTTACAGTCAACTTTATGAGTGCTTTAGCAACTGCCGGTGCCGTGATGTTTACTTTTTGGACTACTACCGGCTTAGCCCGCAAAGTGGTGATGAAGGATGGCAACTACACCGATGGAAGAATACTGACCGTTATCGGAGCGGGACTTATTGCCGCTACTGCCTGCACTTTTCTCGATTCACTTTGGTTCAGTGCGGTAGAAGGAGAAGTATATGCCCTCTCGCAATTTTTCATGTCCTTTATTATATGGGCCATTATTAAATGGGATGCTGATGACAGCCGCTATGCCGATCATTGGTTACTGTTGATTGCCTACATGACGGGACTCTCTATTGGGGTGCACCTGCTTAGTTTACTGGCACTGCCTACTATTGCTTTAGTCTATTATTACAAGCGATACAAAACCACACCGGTAGGTTGGATATTGGCCGTAGGAGCGGGCTTTGTTATTCTTGGTATTTACATGAAGTTCATTATTTCGTACACGCAGGCTTTCTTGTCCAGCTTTGATAAGTTCTTTGTGAATACACTGAATTTGCCTTTTAACAGCGGAGTGCTTTTCTTCTTCCTTCTGTTAGTCGCCATTTTAGTTGGCGGTATCTACTATTCGCACAAAAAGAAGAAGCGCGGACTAAACCTCATCTTACTGGCTTTTGCATTTTCGTACATTGGGTATTTGTCGTATCTCATGGTACCTATCCGTGCCTTGGCAAATCCGCCTATCAACATGAACAAGCCGGACGACCCCTTTACCATTAAATCGTATGTAGATCGCGAGCAGTATGGCGACCGTCCTCTATTAAGAGGCCCTGACTACACAGTGACTTCTTATGATATTGAAGACTATGTGAAAACAGGAGAGCGTTGGAACAAAGATGATAAGTTAGGCAAGTACACTTTTGGCGGCTACAAGCAGGATTATAAATTCCGAGATGATGTGCAGATGCTATTTCCGCGCCTCGGCTTTTGGCAAGAGGATGGAAAGAAAGCTGGATACCGCGCTTGGCTAAATCCCGACTATAATGTGGTAAACCGAGCCACGAAAGAAGTAGTAAAAACTTTTCCTCCCTCGGGATTGAAACAGGCCACCGATTACGCTAATAGTCTGAATAAAGACGGAGGCAACACCTATTATGAGAAAGATGCGATATCGTTTGGCGATAACCTTCGCTTCTTCTTTAAATATCAGATCGGCTACATGTACTTCCGTTATTTCATGTGGAACTTTGCCGGTAAGCAAAACGATATTCAGGGAACCTATGCTAATGATGATGGCCGCTGGATATCCGGAATTCCATTCATTGATAATTCGCACCTGTTCTTTACGCCCGAGTGGCCACAGGAGCATTTATCTAAATCCATGTTAGCCAATAAGGCCCGCAACAAGTTCTATATGATTCCTTTCATTATCGGACTGATTGGATTGATATATACTTTATACAAGGATGAAAAAACGTTTTGGATAATTATGGTGCTCTTCGGCACCACCGGACTGTTGCAGATAGTGTATCAAAATGAACCGCCTATCGAGCCGCGCGAGCGAGATTATGCGCAAGCGGGATCCTTTCTCACCTATACCATCTGGATGGGCTTCGGATTGATTGCGCTCGTAGATTTGTTCCGAAAGCGATTGCCCGAAATGCCAAGTATAGCAGCCGCTTTTCTGCTCTGCGCCTTAGCCCCTATTCTCATGGGCACACAAGGTTGGGACGATCACACACGCCATCATCGCTACACCGCCCGCGACTTTGCTATTGATTACTTAGAGTCTTGTGCGCCTAACGCCATTCTGTTTACGCAAGGGGATAATGATACTTATCCGCTGTGGTATGCTCAGGAAGTAGAAGGAGTGCGCACCGATATTCGAATTATCAATCTCTCCCTGCTCGGGGTGGACTGGTACATTGATCAGTTGCGCTATAAAATGAACGATGCCGCACCGCTTAAGCTATCTTTTACTCCTGAGCAGTATTTAGGCAGCACCCGAGATATTGTACGCTATAAGCAAGACCCGCGGATACCTGAAGGAACTCCGGTGGATCTTAAAAAAGTGATGCAGTTTATTGCCAGTGAAAATCCGCGCGACAAGGTGTTCTACCAAAATGGAGAAAACGAAAACTATTTACCTACTCATGACTTTTATCTCGACATTGACACCAACAAGGTGAAAGAGATGGATATGGTAGCTCCGGAAGATTACAACAAAATTGTTCCTCGCATGGAATGGCACATAGAAAACAGTGCCTTGTTGAAAAATGATTTGATGACCTTGGACATAGTCGCCAATAATCTGATGGAACGGCCTATTTATTTTGCCGTGTCGGTAGCTCCCGATGCTTATCTCAATTTGGAAAAGTATTTTGAGTTGGAGGGGCTTACTTACCGTATTGTGCCAAAGGTGAACGAAAGCAATTCGCCTTACAACGCTCCGGTTCGCACCGATGTGATGTATAAGAATATGATGACCAAGTTCAAATTTGGAGGCATCGAAGAAAACCCGAACATCTACTTAGATGAAAACGTGCTGAGAATGACGGTGAACATTCGCGGTAATTTCGGAAGATTGGCAGAGGCATTAATTGCAGAAGGTCAAAAAGAGAAAGCGGCCAAAGTGATTGATTATTCGCTGAAAGTAATGCCTGCCAGCCGGGTGCCTCATTCGGTATTTGACTATTCGTATCCCGAAATTTATTACGAAGCCGGAGAGAAAGAAAAAGGTCACGCGCTGTTGCAAGAAATGTTTGACAAAGCAAAGGACGAACTGGATTACTACAAAACAGTTTATGCTTATGCTCTGTCGAAAGCGCGAGAGTCGGGCGACATGGCGTACTATGCCGATTTACAACAAGGCAAGTTTATGGAAAGAAGAGAAGTGCGCGAGCAACTTTACATTATGCAGGAGATGAACATGGATGCCAAGAAGTATGACACGCCAGAATATGCCGCTAAGATTGAGAAAGAGTTTAACGATTACCGAATGGCTTTCGTGCAAATGCCACAGTCCGCAGGACCGGCACCCGGAGGAGGCCAAGCACAATAATTTATACAGCCCCTCTGCAAAGAGGGGCTTTTAGTTTTAACTATGAGCCAACATCCTTTCTGTTTTTTTGGCCGCAAGCCCATACTGGAAGCACTGCTTGACGGCAAGCGATTCGATAAAATTTTATTGCTGAGAACCGCTGCCGGAGCAGACATTCGCGAGCTGCAAAGAATAGCGAAAGAAGCAGACATACCCGTGCAATTAGTGCCGCGTGAGAAGCTCGACAATGTAGCCGGCAAGTACGCCAAACATCGGGAAGCAAATCACCAGGGAGTGATTGGTTTTCTTTCTATGATTGAATACCAAAGCATAGAGGATGTGATTGATCACGTTATTTCGCAAGGTCGAAATCCATTGTTGCTGGTGTTGGATAGCATTACGGATGTCGGAAATTTTGGAGCGATAGCTCGCTCGGCTGAGTGCCTCGGGGCCGATGCCCTTATTGTTCCTGCGCAAGGATCGGCACAAATAAATGCCGAGGCCATGAAAGCCAGTGCAGGCGCATTGAACAAAATATTTGTATGCCGCGAAAAGAGTTTGGTTACTGCCGTAAAGCAGTTAAAGGCTAACGGCCTCCGCATTTTCGGAACGGATATGAAAGCGGCTCAAAAGATTCACGAAGTTGACTTTACGCTTCCCTGTGCTATCGTCATGGGTTCCGAAGGGGAGGGCATCTCTAAAGAAATAATGAAACTGTGCGATGAACACCTGCTTATTCCTATGGCAGGCAGTACTGAATCGCTGAACGTATCCGTAAGTGCCGGTATTATTTTGTATGAAGCCATGAAACAGCGGGGATAGGAATAGATGCTAACTCGTTGTGCGATTAGGGAATACCTTCCAGCTGAAAATAGCAACAGAGTACTCATCCTCCCTAATATTGAAGCGCAAGATTTGCCTGCCTTAAGCGATCATCCCTATTTCAAGAACCATTTCTTAATTATTCATTAATCTATGCTTAACATATCTCGTTTACTTTTGTACACAAATGAATAGCATGGATGTAACTGAAATCAAGATTCTTATTGCGGATGATGAACCAGATGTTCTCATTTTCCTTAAATACACGCTAGAAAAAGAAGGCTTTTTGGTTTACACTGCCCTTAATGGCGAAGCTGCAATAAAACTTGCGAAGGAACTAGAGCCTCATGTGTTTGTATTAGATGTGATGATGCCCAAGATGGATGGCATAGAAGTTTGCCGTCAATTGAGAAGTCTTCCTGAATTTAAAAATACCCCCATTACATTTCTTACCGCCCGTGCGGAAGATTATTCGGAAATAGCAGGATTTGAGGCAGGCACTGATGACTATATTACTAAACCTATTCGACCGAAAGTATTTGTCAGCCGTATTCATGCCCTTTTGCGCAGACGCGAGGAAAAAATGAAAACCGAAATTATTAAGATCGGAAATCTCGTTATTGACTCCGAGAAATATTTAGTGTTGAGCGGCAAAAAAGAAATTAACCTGCCCCGCAAAGAATTTGAACTTCTTCATCTTCTTGTTTCCAAACCGGGTCGTCTATTCAGACGCGAAGAAATTATGAAACGAGTAT
>CAZQYO010000106.1:0-8829 GCA_964597415.1 uncultured Chitinophaga sp. | reverse complement strand
TATTCCGTTGTAGTCGCCAATAGTTATACCTACTTTGTATTTTCTGTTTTCCATTTCAGAGTTTGCATATTAAAGTGCCGGAAGAACTAATTAATAGTTCTTCAAAAAATCTGTAATTAACCTCACGCCTACCCCTGTGCCGTATCGGCCGCGGTAGCTATCCTCACCGGTAAGGTAGGCCGTGCCCGCAATGTCGAAATGTAACCAAGGATAATCAGTAAAATGCTCGAGAAATTTTCCGACCGTAATGCTGCCGGCTTCCGAGCCGCCTATGTTTTTAATATCCGCTATTTCGCTCTTTATCATATCGCCATATTCCTCCCAAAGCGGAAACTCAATCAGTCTTTCGTAAGTGTGGCTGGCTGAATTCATTAATTTGTTTTTTACCTCTGTTCCCGCAGTGCCCATCACCGGAGAGGCAATACTGCTCGTGGCGGCTTTAGCCGCACCGGTAAGAGTAGCAAAATCGCAGACTAACTCGGGAGAATATTGGATAGCATAGTGCAGTGCATCTGCCAATATCATCCGTCCTTCGGCATCGGCATTCAGCATTTCTACATTTAGCCCGCTCATCATTTTTACTACATCGCCCGGCACGTAGGCATTTCCTCCGGGTCGGTTATCAGTAGCCGGTATTAAGCCAATGATGTGCACCGGAAGTTTAAGCGAGGCCGCAGCGATAAAAATCCCTGCTACGGCTGCCGCGCCACTCATGTCGCACTTCATCATGTCCATACTATTGGCAGTGGGCTTTAGGCTCAAGCCACCGGTGTCGTACACTACCCCTTTCCCTACCAGCACAATAGGTTTTTTATTTTTCTTTTTGGAGGGCTTGTATTCCATTACAGTGAAGGTAGGTGGATCTACACTGCCTTTGTTTACGGCTAAGAGGCCGCCCATTTTCAGGGATTCTATTTTTTTCTTATCAAGGACCTTAACTGTAAAGCCGTATTGCTTGCCGGCAGCGGAAATCTCTTTGCTCAGTTGTGTAGCCGTTAAGTAAGACAGCGGTTCATTAATCAAATTGCGTGAAAAGAAATTTGCCTCAGTAATTTTTGAAACCTCTTCTAAGGTTTTGCTGTCGCAAGAACTTTCATCCACCTTTAGCGAAACCAGTGTTTTCCCGTTTTTATCTTTGGTTTTATACTTCAAAAATTCATAGTTGCTCAGCGCAACCCCTTCGGTAAAGGCAGCAGTGATGTTTGATTGGTGAATAGCGTTGAACACCGAAGCCTCTTTTATCTTTTTACTATTTAAAAACCGGTTGATGGTGAAGCCTGCCCTACGTGCGGCTTCTAATACGCGGTACTCTTCTTTGGCGGTGTCTAACTTAAAAATGCTCAAACTTTGCCCTTCAAATAACTGCTGATACAAGGAGCCTGTTTTGTTGGCAAAAAACTGCTCTGCATCACTTGCTACCGCTTTTGAAATGCCTATGCTATCTAATTTCGTTTTGTCATCTATCAACACTACTGTGTGGCTAAAAGCAGTGTAGTCTTTGCATATACTTAATCGGAGTTTCATTTTTTATGATTTTTGAGGGGACTAAAATAGAGGAAGTTTCGGGTTTTGGGGCGAAAGTTTAAAGTCATATTTCCATATCGCTATGCAATGGCAACGTTCCATTCCGATATATTTGCACAGTGCAAAAAGCCTTTCTCAAGAAATCATTAGGACAACATTTTCTGAAAGATGAAGAAGTGTTGCAAAAAATAGCAGCAGCCATCGGAGATATGAAATCATTCGCCACGGTGGTAGAGATTGGGCCGGGAATGGGTGCGCTCACAAAATATTTGCTGCAACATCGCCCCGATAACTTTTATGTGGTAGAATTAGATGACCGCTGGGTAGCGCATTTAGCACAAACCTATCCTTTGCTGCGCAATAAAATTATCCATGAAGATTTTCTGAAAGCGGATTTGAATTTTATGCAGCGGCCAACCCACATTGTCGGTAATTTCCCTTACAATATTTCCTCGCAAATTATTTTCCGCATGATCGAGTACAAGGAGGTGGTCGAAGAAATGACGGGAATGTTTCAAAAGGAAGTGGCCCTGCGCATTGCTGCCCAACCCGGTTGCAAGGACTACGGAATTCTGACGGTACTTGCGCAAGCCTACTATGAGTGCAATTACTTGTTCGATGTGTTGCCCGAAAGTTTTAATCCTCCGCCTAAGGTAATGAGCGGGGTTATCCAACTAAAGCGGAAGACAACATCACTGCAATGCGATGAAGCAAAATTTAAGAAGATAGTGAAGGCCGCCTTCAACCAACGCAGAAAAACGATGCGAAACAGTTTGAAGGAATGGGTAACCGATAAATCACTGCTGACGCAAGAAGTTTTTTCTAAACGTCCAGAACAACTTTCCGTAGCAGATTTTGAATCACTCACTCGACTACTTTCATGAAAGGAAACGGAAGAAAAATATTGATTACTGATGATCTACATCCCTTGCTAAAACAAGGCTTGGAGGCGGATGGTTTTGAAGTGCACGACTGCCCGGATATTTCTCCCGATGAAGTGTTAGCCACTATAGCTAATTACTTCGGGCTGGTCATCAACAGTAAAGTTTACGTGGGGAAAGAAATGCTGGATAGGGCTTTGCAACTAAAGTTTGTATGCAGGGCAGGTTCAGGCTTAGAGGTGATAGATTTACAATATGCTGCACTGAAAGGGATTGCCGCTTTTAATTCGCCCGAGGGCAATCGCAATGCAGTGGCCGAGCACGCTCTCGGTATGCTGCTAAATCTTCTGAACCATATCTCAGTGGCAAACAAGGAAGTGAAAAATGGAAAGTGGAATCGCGAAGCCAACAGAGGAATAGAACTCTCAGGCAAAACAGTCGGGTTAATTGCCTACGGAAATACCGCACAGGCTTTTGCGAAAGTACTTTCAGGATTTGATGTAAGAATTCTGGCTTACGATAAATACCGGCAGGGATTCGGTAACGAGTGGGTAAAGGAAAGCACTATGGAAGAAATTGCGCAACAGGCCGATGTGTTGAGTTTACATTTACCTCTAACGGAGGAAACAAAATACTCGATAAACTATGCGTATCTTTCTTCCTTTTCAAAGCCATTTTGGTTCATAAATACTTCGCGGGGAAAAGTGTTGAATACCGAAGATTTACTGCGTTGTGTGGTAGAAGGAAAAATTGAGGCGGCTGCTTTAGATGTACTCGAAAATGAAAAACTCGATACTTTAAACAGCCAGGAGAAACATATTTTTGAACAACTGGCAAAGGATAAACGAATTTTACTCACCCCTCATATTGCCGGCTGGACCCATGAAAGCAAACATAAAATTGCCGAGGTGCTACTCTGCAAAATCAGGGAACTCCAATAAATCGCCACCATTTTCGCATAATCACAGGTAGTTTGTCATTTTACTGTCATATTGTACTTTGAGCTTCTCATCCGGCTTTAACAACCTTTATATTCGTTTAGGAAAAAAAATTACTTTTGACCGCTTTTGTAAATGCTACATTATTCGCGTATGAAGAAAATACTTACTCTACTGAGTTTGGTCGCCATGTGCTTCGTTCTGAAAGCCCAAAACGGTGAAATTTCCGGAAAGGTTACTGATGAAAACGGGGAAGGAGTGCCTGTTGCTAACGTGGTATTGGTGGATGCCAAAGGGATTTCTACCGGCCGGGGTTCTACTACTGATTTTGATGGAAACTACTCCATCAAACCACTAACGCCCGGAAAATATAATCTACAGGTTTCGTACGTTGGGTATGCTACGCGAATTGAGCAGGGAGTAGTGGTCAATTCCGATAAAACTACTTGGGTGAGTATAAAATTGAAACCGAGTGCGCAGGAGTTAAATGCGGTTGAGATTGTTTCGTACAAGGTGCCGCTGATAGACCCCGGCAAAACTTCTTCTCAAAATACGGTTACTGCTGATGAAATAGCCAACATGCCTACCAGAAATGTATCTGATATAGCCGCCACTACAGCCGGTGCTTTTCAAAGTGACCAAGGGAAAGGGCTGAATATAAAAGGAGGACGTGATGGAGGAACACAATACTACATTGACGGGGTAAAAGTAACCGGAGTGCCTACGTTACCGGCTTCAGCAATAGAGCAGTTGCAGGTGATTACCGGGGGTATTCCCGCAAAATACGGAGACGTTTCAGGAGGGATTGTCAATATCACCTCCAAAGGACCACAAGGCGAGTTTCATGGAGGGATTGAAGCCCAGACCTCTCAAGGCTTAGATGCTTATGGCTATAATCTCGTAAATGCCAATTTAACCGGTCCGATATGGAAGTTGAAAAACAGTAAGAAAACTATCATGGGCTTTTTCATTGCCTTTGAATATTTACGCCAGCAAGATCCGGATCCTTCTGCGATTGGTGTATGGCAGATCAGAGATAATGTATTGGATTCGCTTCATAAATATCCATTGATTAAAAAGGAGACTGCTACCGGATTTAATATTCGTGGCGAAACGGTCACTTATGCTGACATGTACAAACAAAAAGCGAAGCCCAATGTAGTAGAGAGTAATTACAGGGGAACCGGACGTTTAGATATTCGACCTACCGATAATATTACATTAGCTTTTGGAGGTTCTGTTTCTTACAGGAATTATCACGATTGGGTAAATAAATACACCCTTTTTAACTCTGAAAATAACCCCGTTCACGAAGAACTGAACTGGAGAGTTTTCGGAAGGTTTACTCACAATATTCAAGCAAAGCAGGATGAGGATGGCGATAAAAAGAAGAAGTCCTCAGCATTTCAAAATGCGTACTATTCTGTTCAATTTGACTATGAAAAATTAGTGGATAAATATGAGGATGACTCCCACGGATTTAATCCGTTTAACTATGGGTACATAGGGAAATATGAAACTCGGAAAGCCCCTATTTTTGCTTATGATACCTTAGCTATTGGCAATCAGGTATTAGAAGGTTGGAAGCAAGTGGGTTATCAAGATACTGCTGTTGTTTTTACCCCGGGCACCATTAATCCTTATGGAACTGCCTTTACACAACAGTATTATGAATTATTGGGAGCACAACCGGATGCCAACGGCTCGTATGAAGTGTACGGTCAAGATAACATAACCTACACTCGTACTTTAACTGACATTCAGGGTAACAAGGCATTGATTAACGGTCAACGTTCTGATTTGAACTACAACATTTGGTACAACACAGGGCGGCAGTATAATGGTTATGGATACAGCCATTTTAATGCGGCAAGCAGTAATGATCCAAATAACGGAGGCGGAGATAACGATCAGTTTCGGGTACGCCTCGAAGGAGCCTTTGATATTTTGAAACCGGGTGCCCCCAGCCGGAATAAACATTCTTTTGAATTCGGGGTAGAGTTTGAACAAAGAATACAAAGGGAATATCAAGTGTCTCCTCTGGGACTTTGGACCAGAGCGCGTCAGTTAGCTAATCAGCATTTGACGGATTTGGACATGAGCAATCCCATCCTTCGTATTAATGGAACCAATTACACTTATGATGATCCGAACCGTCCCGGATTCTATTTGACGGATACCATTACTTTCTCCAGACTTTACAACGCTGCCACACAAACATTTTTCGATAAATCATTGAGACAAGCGTTAGGCAAAGCTATCAACAACACCGATTGGATTGATGTGGATGCCTTAGATCCTACCTTCTTGAAATTAAACATGTTTTCACCCGAAGACTTGTTAGCAGATGGGAATGCACTTGTGTTTTACAGAGGCTATGATCAATACGGCAATAGGTTAAGCTCACAGCCTTCTTTCTATGATTTCTTTACAAAAAAGCGGGCCGATGGAGAACTGGCACGAGCTATTCCTGCTTTCCGTCCCATCTATACGGCTGCTTATATCTCGGATAGATTTTACTTTAAAGACCTCACTTTTAATGTAGGCGTTCGCTTAGATAGATTTGATGCTAACCAACCGGTTCTGAAAGATGAATACTCTCTCTATGCTATTAAAACAGTGTCTGAAGTAAATTCACTGAATGGCACTCCGGTAACCCATCCTACCAACATGGGAGGCGATTACTTTGTATATGTAAATGATAAAAATACGCCCTCTGCCGTTACCGGATATCGCAAAGGGAATACCTGGTACGACAGATATGGAACAGAACTTTCGAGCGGGAAATCAGTGGCCTTAGCTTCAGGCGGTAGTGTTATACCGGATTTAGAATCACCGGGTATTAGCATTAAGGACTCTACCTTTGATGCCCATTCCAGTTTTCAGGACTATAAGCCCAGCATTATTGTAATGCCACGTTTACAGTTTTCGTTTAACCTAACCGATCGCGCTTGGTTCTTTGCACATTACGATATTCTTGCGCAAAGGCCAACTGCCCGTGTAATTATGGATCCTACTCAGTATCTTTATTTTAATGATTTGATAGGAGCAACTATAAATAACCCTAATTTGAAACCGGAAAAAACCATAGATTTTGAATTAGGATTTAAACAAAGGGTAAGTGCCACTGCTGCCTTTACTATTTCAGCTTTCTATCGCGAATTCAGAGATCAGATTCAGGTTCGCAAAATCTACTATGCTTATCCTAAGGATTACATTACTTATGACAATGTGGACTTTGGAACTACTAAAGGATTTACTTTGGATTTCGACATGCGCAGAACCGGTAATTTTAGTGTGAAGGCTAACTATACCATGCAGTTTGCTGAAGGAACCGGTTCAGACGATTTATCTCAGGCAAATTTGGTCAATGCCAATCAACCTAATTTTAGAAGTATAAACCCATTGAGCTACGATGCCAGACACACCATTAATATCAATTTAGATTATGACTTTGCCTCCGGTAAGGATTACAACGGGCCTACTGTGAAAAACAAACAGATATTGGCCAATGCGGGTATCAATCTTCAATTGCTTACCAGATCAGGCACTCCTTACACAGAACAGTATTACGCTACTCCGGAAGGGATAGAAGGGTTGCCAGGAAGGCCTATCACAAAGGGTTCTATTAACGGCAGCAGAAAGCCGTGGTATTTCCGATTGAATATGAAAATTTGGAAAGGGTTCACTTTTGTAAGTGGGAAAAAGAAGGAAAACAAAGAAGGACAGCATGAGTTCACCTTGCAGATATATTTGCAAATACAAAATCTGCTGAATACCAAGAATGCTGTTGCTGTGTATCGCTACACCGGAACGCCTGATGATGATGGCTACCTCAACGATCCGGCCAGCTATGCCGCTATACAAAATGCCGTAAATCCGCAATCCTATAAGGATTTGTATGCGGCCTATATTAATAACCCTGATAACTACAGTTTGCCTCGAAGAATATTCCTCGGAGCTGTATTTAATTTTTAATTGAACCACTAATACTTAATAAACCGAACGAAAGCATTATTAAGCTAAAATTTATGACCATGAAAAGGAGGTTATTTACTACAGCATTACTATCGGGATTTATCCTGTCAAGTATGTCTGTTGCTGCCAGAGAGGATGCGAACTCATCCAGGAAAAATCCGAAAGCATCATTTAAAACTGAAGCAGGCGATTGTGTAACCCCCACTGCACAATTTGACTTGGATATAAACAACGTGCGAGCCAGACTCTTAACAGGAGGTGATTTGTGGTGGAATTTATCGGATGCCAAATATGAAGTGCCTAAGGGCAATGGTACCGGAGCCCCACTCAATGCGATCTTTTCAGGGAGTATTTGGATTTCGGGAAAGGATGCCGGTCAAAACTTGAAGGTAGCCGCTCAGCGTTATCGCGCATCAGGGGACGACTTTTGGCCGGGACCTTTAACCAACGGAACCATTGATAAAGCAACTTGTAATAAATACGACCGATTCTTTAGTGTGTTGGGAGCTGATATTACAAAGTCACAGGCCGCATTTGCATTGAAGGGAGCGCAAACAGTAGCAGCGGATATTCCTAAAGGAGTTTTAGCCTGGCCGGGGAAAGGAAATCCTTATTTGGCAACAGACCCTAATCTTTTGGGTGAAACGTTTATCATCCCCGATAACTTAGCCCCTTTTAAGGACGTGGACGGTGATGGAATTTACGACCCTGTCAAAGGAGATTATCCTTACATTCCATGTAGAGGAGGTGGCGGAGAAGCCTTTGGGGATCAAATGATATTTTGGGTCATTAACGATGCCGGAAATCAACATACTGAATCGAACGGACAAGCTATTGGAGTGCAGGTTAATTCCTTGGCATTTGCCTTTCAAACAACAGATGATGTCAATAACATGACTTTCTATAAATATGAAATCGTTAATAAATCATCGAACCCTCTTTACGATACCTATGTGTCACAAAATGTTGATCCGGATTTGGGTTGCTTTAGCAATGACGCTATCGGGTGCGACACTTCCCGTAGTTTGGGTATTGTTTACAATCGTACTTCTAACGATATGGATTGCCAGGGGGTAAGCGGATACGGAACCGACCTGCCTTTGCTGGGGGTAGATTTTTTTGAAGGACCGATAGGGGATAACGGACAGCAATTAGGAATGACCTCTTTTATATACTATACCAATGGTGGAACTTCTGACGGAGACCCTTTAACAGCCGCTCAATACCGGAATTATCAGGAAGGCAAGTTCTATGACGGAAGCCCAATTACAGTCGGAGGAACCGGACATGGCGGAAGTGTTCCTACTAATTTTGTGTATCCGAGTAACCCTGTTGACCCGAATGGGTGGAGTGAAGTAACTGCCAACACCCAAATGGGCGACCGCAGATTTGTGCAAACTACCGGAATCTTTACCCTTAACCCGGGAGTGTCGCAATATGTCACTATCGGAGTAGTGTTTGTAAGACCTGCCGGGGGAGTAGGCGTTCCTCCTAACTTTGAAACAATG
>CAZQYO010000105.1:0-8858 GCA_964597415.1 uncultured Chitinophaga sp. | reverse complement strand
TTACCCTTGTATTTCTTGTTGGTCTTATTATAGAAATCAAAGGCGAGGCCGGAACACCAAAGGTTTTAATAATTCCGCACGAGCAATTGTTCGTCAGTTTTTGCAGAGGACGAGCAATCCTATGCCTTAAAACCTCTAAGTCGTAATAATCAATAGCTTATGAAGATCTACTGCCTACAAAGACGGCTAAAGCATTAGACTCTCGAAAAAAGTCCAGACTATTTTACTTCTTGAAGCGTTTTAAGGATAGCCTCTGAAAAGTCTAAGAAACCCTTTTTATCATCATCTGTAAGGAAAGTCTGATTCGTATCAGTAGCGTTTGAATTGGTGATCTTATAATCCAATTTTGCTTCTAAATAGCTATTGTTCCCCATAGATACGATACCAATAACGGACATTTTCTTTTCCCATATAAATGAATATACGGTCATGTCCTGCCCGGCAGTTGTTTTCATACTGCCTTCATTAGTGTACTTTTTCCTTGCGTCATCATCGGTAATATCATAATCATTGGTCCATAAACTGACGGTGGTACCAAACATTAGATTGGGTTCTTGTGTGTTTTTCATCTCTATGGTAAACGATTCTACCGTATAGCCTTTATCGGTTAAAGGAAATGTAGGATGCGAAAGTTCACTGAGTTCTGATTTCCCGTGCATTTCAAAGACGAAATCATCTACGATCAATTCTTTGGAATAAAGATCGGTTGTCCCAATCTCTTTCCATATAGGGTTGACGTTAATTTTCACATCGCCAATCAGTAGTTCTCCGGTCAAGGGATCCTCGGATGATGGTTCTGGAACCGTCTTTTTATCGGGCCTTACGTCCACGTTAGGATTAACGCTCACTTCTACATCGTCAAATGCCACTTTTTGCTTAGAGCTGACGGTAAGAAAAACTTTCCCTGACCAACCATAATATTTCAAATCTTCCACTTTTTAGCATTGATAAACAGCGTTAGTTTTTCTCCATCACTTACTATTAATAATTTATTTATGCCATGTTTATTGATAGCGCTGCTTTCCCTCCAGTCAACAATTTTCTCCTCTTCATTTTCAAACGATTGTTTTACCGCATAATATCCATCGCTCTCAATATAAAAAACCGTGTAATTATCATTACCCGACTCTCCCCATCCTATACCATAAGCATAATCATCAACTCCGCTTATCCATTGTGTATTGCAGCTAATGTTAAACGGGGTATCATTACTTACCGTAACTGAAGGGAAATAAACCCAGTGTGAGTTGTCGCTCTCCTCATTAGTTATATAATACTTCCCGTCTTTGATCTTAAGTGAGTATTGGTGTTTAACACTCTCCTCTATCCATCCTCTTTTATTGTCGTCAAAATGTTCAACCATTTTATCTATCCAATGGCCGGATGATGTTTGTGCATGTCCCCAGAGAGAAGTGCACATGAATAGAGCTAAAACAACCTTTTCCATAGAGGTGATTTTATTTAGCTAAAGACATTTAAATAGTTGGCTTGTCTGTAATGTTTATATGAAGAAGTTTAACAAAGGTATATCTTTTTGGAAAAATTTACTTCAAAATCTGAGAGTAAAAAAATCAGTAGCATCCATTAAAAATAAGTCGAAGTATTTTGCAACATTTCGGCATTTTCGTGTAGCTTGGATTTCCCATATCTTCAACCACATGACCCCACGAAATAATTTCTCCGGCAATCCAATTATCAGTCAAATACTACTTCAATTCATTCCGCTCAATTTAGTTAACTGGACAGCAACGAATTTTTTTTAAATCGCATTAAACAGCGCACTTTTTGTAATATAGCAGATATAAATCAACAACATGAAAAAGAACTTACTTGCTTTTGCTTTTGCAGTCATCGGAGTTACTTCGATGAACGCACAATATTTTACTCTTCGGGTAGCCGGTGGATACGCTTGGCCGGGATTTCAAAACAGTGAACATTTGGTGGGACCTAAAGTGGATCCTTTTTCGCCCGACAAAGACGGTTTGATTGATATGGCCAACATCAATGACTCTATTCCGTTTAATCAACCGATTAACGGTTCGTACGGGAAAGGAATGAATTTCACCTTCGGATTTGGCTATATGATTAATCCATACATCGGTGTTGAACTGGGGGTGTCGTATCTTAAAAGCGCTACCTTCTCCTGCGACCAAACCCGTGAGTTGACCATACAATCAGGCTTTGGCAATCCTCCTGCTTTTACAAATGTGGGGTATTACATGAACGCGCACATCACCACGAATGCCTTTGGCCTTTCGCTCATGCCTTCTATTATTGTGCAGGGAGCCAAGCCCGGCTGGAAGGTATATCCCTACGCTCGCTTGGGAGTTTCTATGCCGGTATTCGGAGAGTTGACTCACAAGATTAGAATTGATGTAGCTGATGAAGTTTTTAGCGAACAGCCTAATTTGGGTAATACTATTTACAAGGCACCGTACTATTTAGGTCACCATACCGATGTTACTTTAAAAACACAAGGAGACATTTCAATAGGCGTGAACGGAGCCTTGGGAGTTTGTTATAAGCCACTCCCCTATTTAGCCATCCATGCAGAGGTGAACGGGCAGTACCTGGTAATCAAAGCAAAAGAAGCTAAGTTAACTCAATGGGACGCAGATGGAGTGAGCCGGTTAGAGGACAGAGGGGTGTACCGCACAGAATTTGATTTTATAGATAAGTTAGATAACACTTCTAATAATCAGGACTATAATTCAGCTTTCGATAAAACAAAACCAAAGGAAGATTTCAGACCATCCGCTCCATTCACTAACCTCGGATTTAATGTAGGTGTAACCTTTATGTTGAGCAAGAAAATTCTTAAAAAGAAATCAGGTGCTGAGAAGAAGAAATAAGCTAACCATTTTTTGAGCAAAAAAAGTCCCGACTCTTAGAATCGGGACTTTTTTAATTAGGGCGGAAGATGTTTTATTCAATCACTACTCTACGGATTGCCGTGATGTAGTTTCTGTCAGCAAATTCAACTTTCACTAAGTAAACTCCCTTTGCAAGACCGGAAGTATTTAACTGCAAGTTGTTTCCTTCGATATTGTTTTGAAGCAATACGGTTTGTCCTAAGTTATTCAACACCGCAACAGATGAGGGCTGAACATTGGTATGCAAATTCAGTTGAGTGTTTGTCGGATTGGGGAACAACATAAGGTTGGCTTCAAATCTCACTTCATGGATAGAAGTAGAACTGCCGCACATCAGCGAGTAAAAGAAGTTGGCAGAAGTCGTATCAATTTGCGTCATCTCGCCCGCATTACTTTGCCAAGGCACGTGACCTGCACCCGGGTAAACAATGCTTACATGGTTTACATTGTATTGAACATAGAGTGGCTCAATAGCTCCCAAACCGCACAAGCGAACCGGTGTAAGACCATTTTGGGCATTGCCACATTCGTAAGGTACAGTAGCATCTTGATCGCCTTGTGCATTGAAAGACGGCCCACTGCCGGGACCGACAAACTCAGGCACATTTAACCCTCCGGCTAAGTTCATCACGCCTTGTATTTTAGAGGAGTACCCATCATTGCCGCTATTGCCTTCAAACCCGCCATTGTTGTTGATGATAGATTGCATGGCGGCAGGAGCTTCACCGGTAGAGTCTAAATACATCACGTGCATATATAACACCGCCCCTGCTGAATTGCCCCCGGCAAAAATCCAATTGGTATCTATCTTATAAGTATTGGTGGTGGCAGCATCTTTGCGGAAAAACCGGACAGCCGATTTCCCATCACTAATAGCTTTTAATACTACGGTAATCGCGTTGGTTGAATCTAACATTTGAAGTGCGTTGCCCAAGCGATACTGAATATCGGCAGTGACATAACCGCGTTTGGCATAGTCGGTGCATATTTGTGTGCATACGGGATCTTGTCCCATATCTCCTCCGATAAAACTCCCACCATGCGCCATAATCATTACCGGACGAACAGCGGCCGTATCGCCTACCGGTTGAAAAATAATCATCTTTTGGGTGATGCTGTTGGAGGTGGAGTAAACCACAGTGTCCTGAGAAACGTTTGAAAAAATCATGTCTTTATAACGGCTGCCGCACTGAGCAAATAGCTGGGCTGAAGCACTGACAAGAATCGCGAATAGGTATAATCTGGTTTTCATGAAAAGGAAATTTGGATGAATAATAATTGTCGAAAGTAAAAAACTTCTAACGGATAGGGCTACCGTTTTTGGTTAATTCTTTAGAATTTATAAAGTGTAATTTGCCGTCTTCGTTTTCTGCCAGCAATATCATCCCCTTCGATTCGATGCCGCGTATTTTGCGGGGAGCCAGATTTGCCACCACACTCACTTGTAAGCCGATTAAATCTTCAGGTTTAAAATATTCGGCAATTCCCGAAACAATAGTGCGTGTTTCAAAACCCATATCCACAGTCAACTTTAACAGCTTATCCGCCTTTTCAACTTTTTCTGCGGTGAGAATAGTGCCGATGCGCAAATCTAATTTGCTGAAATCATCATAAGTAATTTCGGATTTCGCATTTTCCGTTTCTGATTTTTGAGCTTTAGCCGGTGGCTTTGCGGTAGTATCATTGGTCGGGTGGTGTGCGATGGTCGCTTTCTTGAGTTTCAAAATTTGAGCTTCTACTTGCTCTTCTTCAATTTTCTGATACAGCAAAGTGGCTTTGCCGAGTATGTGGCCGGGCTTCAATAAATTTTGTCGTCCGGCATCTGCCCATGTATAATAAGTAGGGTCGGTGTTGAGCATTTCGAAAATTTTGCGTGAGGTATAGGGTAGAAATGGCTCACACAGAATACCGAGGTTGGCGATAATTTGCAAACAGTCATACAGCGTGGCCGCAGTGTATTCTTTGTTTTCTTTGATGGTTTTCCAGGGTTCTTTTTCGCTGAGTAACTGATTGCCGTGCCGTGCCACATTCATCATTTCACTGAGCGCTTCGCGAAAATGAAAATGCTCGATAGCCTCCGATATTTTATTGCGTTGGTTTTCGATAAAGGTTTTCAGTTCGGCACATTCCCCTGACTTGGGCACTTGATTGTCGAAATATTTTTCGGTAAGAATAAGCACCCGGTTTACGAGATTGCCGAAAATGCCTACTAATTCGCTGTTCACTCTCGTTTGAAAATCTCTCCATGTAAATTCGCTGTCTTTGGTTTCGGGGGCAATAGAGCAAAGCACATATCGGAGTTCATCGGCCTTGCCGGGAAAATCTTCTAAGTATTCGTGCATCTCTACACTCCACTTTCGGCTGGTGCTCATTTTGTCCCCTTCTAAATTCAAAAACTCATTAGCCGGCACATTATCGGGAACAATATAATCGCCATGCATGTGCAGCATCACCGGAAAAATAATGCAGTGAAAAACAATGTTATCCTTCCCTACAAAGTGAATCAATCGCGTATCCGAATCTTTCCAGTATAACTCCCATTGTTTATTGTTTTCAATGGCCCACTGTTTCGTGGCCGATATATAACCGATAGGCGCATCGAACCATACATACAGCACTTTTCCTTCCGCATCTTCCAGCGGCACTTTGATGCCCCATTCTCCGTCACGAGTCATGGCGCGGGGTTGCAACCCACCTTCAATCCAACTTTTGCATTGGCCATATACATTCGATCTCCAGTCTTTTGCGTGGTCGCGCAGCAACCATTTTCGCAACCAGGGTTCGTATTCGTTCAGCGGTAAATACCAGTGTTTGGTAGAGCGCATCACCGGTTTTGCTCCGCTTAAAGTAGAGCGTGGATGGATCAGTTCGATAGGCGAAAGTGCCTTACCGCATTTTTCGCATTGATCGCCATAAGCTTTCTCATAGCCGCAGTTGGGACAGGTTCCCATGATGTAGCGATCGGCCAGAAAAACTTTTTTCTCTTCATCGTAATACTGTTCTGAAGTAACTTCTTTAAACAAACCTTTGTGATAAAAGTCGAGAAAAAATTCCTGTGCGGTTTCCTGGTGCAGTGGCTCACTGGTGCGGTGATATATATCGAAGGAGATTCCTAATTGCTCAAAGCTGTTTTTTATCAGCAGGTGATATTTATCAATAATAGCGCGTGGAGTAGTATGCTCCTGCATAGCCTGAAAGGTAATGGCGGTACCGTGCTCATCGCTGCCGCATACAAACACTACGTCCCGTTTGTTCTGGCGAAGGTAGCGCACATAAATATCAGCCGGCAGGTAAGCCCCGGCTAAGTGCCCGATGTGCTTGGGGCCGTTAGCATAAGGTAAAGCAGCCGTAATCGTATATCTTTTCCAGTCTTTCATGTTCGGCTAAATTCAAAATTTAATGTAAAGCGTCAAAGACGGTAACTGTTTTATTTTCGCCCCATGCTGTTACGACCACCCGCATTGAAAGAAGGAAACCTTGTTTATATATTAAGCACGGCACGCAAAATTACGCAGGAAGAAATTCAACCGGCCATTCAAATTTTTGAAAGTTGGGGATTGAAAGTGCATATCGGTGATTCCATTGGTAAAGAGTTTCGCCAGTTTGCCGGCACCGATTCCGAAAGGGAAAAAGATTTTCAGACTGCCTTAGACCATCCGGAGGTGAGAGCGATTTTCTGCGCCAGAGGAGGTTATGGCACTGTGCGTATGATGGACGCGATCAATTACGATGCGTTTATGAAACATCCAAAATGGATAGTCGGCTTTAGCGATGTTACCTTTTTGCACGTTCATCTCTCCAATACATTGGGCATACAAACACTTCACGCACCTATGCCTTTCAATTTTCCTAAGGCGACCCCGACCGCTATCCAAAGTGTGAAAAATGAATTGTTTGGAGTGAAAAATGAATTTGAAATAGCAGCACATTCATTAAACCATCCCGGAAAGGCGCAGGGCATTATGATAGGAGGAAATCTTTCCATCCTTTACAGTATCACGGGAACTAAAAGTGGGATTAATACCTCCGGTAAAATTCTCTTTCTCGAAGATTTAGATGAATACCTCTACCATGTGGATCGGATGATGATGAACCTGAAACGCTCGGGCAAATTGCAAAATCTGGCCGGCTTGGTTGTGGGAGCTTTTATTGATATGAAAGACAATAGAGTTCCTTTCGGCTGCACTGCTTACGACATTATTGCTGAACACATAGCGGAGTATCAGTACCCGGTCTGCTTCGATTTTCCGGCCGGCCACATACCCGATAACCGTGCATTGGTGATGGGCCGCAACTATAAATTAGATGTGCAAGCCGATAAGGTGAAACTCTATTAATGGAAACTTACCTTGAATATTTAGCGGTGGCATTGGGTGTACTTTATGTACTACTCGCTTCAAAGGGCAACATCTGGTGCTGGCCACTCGGTATTATCGGTTCGGGACTCTATATTTTCATCAATCTCCAACACTACTTGTTTCAGGATGCCATCCTTCAAAGCTATTATGTGTTTGCCGGATTTTACGGCTGGTGGAAATGGAATAAGAAGGAGCATCATCAAGAGTGGGATATCATCCGCTTTTCGCTTTCTAAGAATGTGTGGCTGATAGTAGCCGGTGCCTCTCTTGTGCCCTTGTTTGGATATATTTTTGCCCGTTTGGGCAATTCACTTTCCTACTACGATTCCACGGTGACGGTATTTAGTTTTATTGCTACCTGGATGACTGCGCGAAAGGTATTAGAGAACTGGATATACTGGATAGCCATTGATGCGATTGCTGCGGTAATGTATGCCGTAAAAGGGCTATACCCCACGACTGCGCTGTATGTATTTTTTTGTCTGGTAGCTGTGTATGGCTACACTGAGTGGCGCAAACAATTTCAGATAGAACAAAAAGCAGCGGCATGATTCCGAAAGTAACGATCACCGGCACTGAATCTACCGGCAAAACCACTTTAGCAGAACAATTAGGCGAGCATTTCCGCACTTTGATTGTCCCCGATATTTCACGCCAATATATCGCTTCACTTCACCGGCCTTATAATAGAGAAGATGTGATTAAAATTGCCGAACAAATTATTGCAGAAGAAGAAAGGATAAGTCGAACGGTAACTCGCGTATTGTTGAGCGATAACGACCTTATCAATATCAAAATATGGTTGCGTTACTACCAGTGGGAAATACCCGAATGGATAGAAAAGGAAATCGCCACACACAAAACTCAACTCTACTTACTTTGCTACACTGATGTGCCGTGGCAAGCCGATGAGCAAAGAGCTAATTCGCATGACCGGAACGAACTGTATCAGCAGTTTGTCAGAGAGCTTGAGATGGCCGGAGTTCATTATGAGGTAATAAGTGGAAGCGCTGCGGAGAGGCGTTCTCTATCTATTGAGCTTATCGAAGGTTTTCTTTAAATCAATTGGAGAATAGGAACAAAAGGAGCGGTTATCCGTATTATTATTAGACTAATATAATATGGCAGGCGCACAGGTACTATCCAAATCTATCACAGAGGTTATCGAAAATCTTCTTTTCGAGGCGGAGAAGCGTTTTGAAAAGAAAGACTCGGCTGCGGATGAATTTGCTGTGGATGCGTATAATCTGGCTTGCGATATTGATAATCGTCCATTGATTTTTAAAGCCGCTCGGCAACTGTCACAATTTTATACGGATTTGAACAGTGCTTTTCCCAAGTCTATTGAGCTGTTAGAAGCCGCCATTGAACGTTTAGATGATGAGGAAGATGCGGAACACAAGGCGGAGTTACAGCGGTTGTTAGGTTTAAATTGTGACTATCAGGGGCAGCTAACCCAATCGAAATATGCCTATGATGAATCTATTCGCTTGTTGCAGTCCAAAGCAGATCTCAGTCAGGAGGGAAAGCACATCTTAGCGCGTTCTCAATTCAATCTTTCCATCATTTACGGCAGATTAGAACTGCCTTCGCTATCTGACGAATCTCTGAACAAAGCTTATGAGCA
>CAZQYO010000104.1:0-8881 GCA_964597415.1 uncultured Chitinophaga sp. | reverse complement strand
AGTTGGTTAGACATAATGTACTTCTTCGGCAAAAACTGTGGAAAGCTATTGCCGGGTTAATCAAATAGTGGGGATAACGGCCTACGTTACGTATAACGTATATACATAAACGTAGGCGTCGTTACCAATAAGGGAAATGCACGAAAAGAGCGCAAAGAAGAAGCGTTTGCCGACAATGGCAAACCGGAGAAGAAAAAAGCACAATAGCCCGGTACTCATGGGTCTCGTCCGCGAGGTCTTATTTTCCGTTCAGCCGGGAACAGTTCCCCTCCGATCTCCTGGTCCAGTTCATAAACCAGTTCATTGACGAGTGTTTTGTAGAGTTTGGAAAGGCGAAGTGCATTTTCTAGGTTAAGATTTGCCCGTCCGTTCTCCCAACGGGAAATGAGGCTCGTGTCGGCATGACCAAGACGCCTGGCCACTTCTTTCTGGCTAAGCCCCATGCGACAGCGATATTTTTTCAAGCGATTGTAATAGTTGTTTTGCCTGCGAGCCATGACTTCAAGGTATCAGTGACTACAACGGCAGGTAAGTAGGAAAAATTTGGCATAGTCGTCAAAGTCAAAAAATAAAAGACGCAACAAATCCCAGGTTTTACCCGGGAGATACTGCGCTATTGTAAATAATAACTCTTTATTTCTAATAAACTCCTAAAATTTCTTAGGTTTTCCGGGTTGGGAATAGTACAAAAATCTTGTTGTAATAAAATATCCATAATAGTATGATTCAGATATGGAAGGTCTCGGCAAGCCCTATTTCGATAAGATCATTGGAAACAAAGAACACATTCCCGAATTTCAAGAAAATCTGCACGAATACGTACTAGACGTAGTCTCAGGGGCAGCCAGAAGAAAGATTGAGAATTTAGAGCTCACCAAAAGCGACAGAGAGCGTACACTCATATGGTATGCTGAGCAGGAAGCCGACAAGCTCATGGTCTCCCATGGCCGCCAAAACGCTATCGAACTGCCGTCCATCGACAGTGTGCATGTGCTCACCGAGAATGGCGTAGAGAAGTACACGGACGGCCGCCTCGGGCGCGGAGCACACTCCACGCTATTTAGGGCAATTCTCGTTGACCGTACTCAATCAGAAGTTGAGTTCACGATAACGACGTTCCATGAGATAGTGCATCTAAAATCCTACAGCGCACTGCAGTATATCCCCGCCGGCAAGGATCGAGAGGCTCGTGTTGACGATTACCGTTCCGGTATATCCGTCTTTTCCAGAGACGGCAAGACAAAGTATCTTGATAGCCTTGAGGAAGCAATCGTGACCTATCTGACGAAAGAATTCTATGAGAAGCGTATGGCTAACGATGGTCGGTTCAAAGAGGAGATCGCGAGCCGAAAAGATGACTTTTCTCCTGTTTTCGGCGACGAAGAGAACCTTGAGAAATTCATGTCGCTTGCTGACCAAATTGCAAAAGATAACCCCAAGGAGTTTCCAAACCGAAAGGAGGTTGTGGACGTGTTCATAGCGGCACAACTAAACGGCTCTCTAGTTAAAGTGGTGCGTTTACTAGAAAGGACCCTGGGGACAGGGTCCGTAAAGAAGATAGATCGGATAGAATTGGCCTAAATTCAGTAGAGCCTCCAAGACTTACTATAGATTACCCTTTTTTCGACTTATTGGTTTGGCTCTCTTTGTGAAAAAAGCCCGAGCGAAATTGATCATTTGCAGCCTGTGTGAATTTACTGATAGCCTGTCCGAAAATCTCTAAATAGGGTTTGTCAGACTCTTTCGAACTAGCTTGCCCGAGATTATGGTAATACTCCTTTTCTTTGTCTGTTAAAATTTGTTTCGACATAAGATCTATTTTTTGCTTTAACTAAAGTTATATATTTTATTTTGAATTTCCATGATTTTTATCAGTTCCAGTAAAACTACAAGATGAAAGAGGGCGGGACTCAAACTACACCTTCCCTGAATAGGGTCGCTATTTTTCATCAAATTTAATTGACGTCAAATTTTACAAAAAGTACTATTAAAGTGTAAACAGGGAAATTATTCTTATCTTTATTCTGCTAAAAATCATTTGCTATGCAAAACAAAGACAAAAAAACAATCACTATCTACATCAATGGGGATGCTTTTGATGTAGAAAAGAAAGAAGAACTGACTTATGCAGAGGTCGTGACTTTGGCATTCACAGATTTCCCAGAACATCCTGAAAAAAATTATTCTGTAAAATATGTAAAGGGTCATGGTAGTAAACCTGATGGAATTTTGTCACCTGGAGGAACAGTAAAAGCTCAAGATGGAATGCAATTCACAGTCACACCGACTGGTCAGTCATAATGAAGACTTACAGAAGTTAGTTAACAAAGGTTATGCTGTCGCTTTTGACAGTAGCTATTTGGTGATTCGTGATATTCCATACCTAAACGAGAAGGGAGAACTGAAAACCGGTGCTATTGTCTCAAAACTAAATTTCGTAGATGAAGATCATGTTACCCAGGTTAACCACGAAATATATTTCTGTGGCTCTCATCCATGTGAACTTGATGGTACTCAAATCGCTAATTTCGGTGGAGGAGAAATGACATTTGATTTAGAGTCTCCGGACTTGAAAGTTGAGCGATCATTTTCTAACAAGCCAGAAGGTGGCTTCACCGACCACTTTGAGAAAATTGAAAACTATGTAGCTTTAATTTCTGGCCCTGCCATGCAGGCCTATAATGCTAATCCGTACACCTTTGAGGAATATGATAGTTTTAATGAATCTGTGTTTAAGTTTAACGATACACTGACAAGTCGTGCAGAAATCGGTGACCTCAGCAGAAAGTTAAAAGAAGATGTGGTAGCTATTATCGGTCTTGGAGGGACGGGTTCATATTTGTTAGATTTTCTTGTAAAGACGCCAATAAAAGAAATACGCGGATTTGATTCAGATTATTTCCATGTTCATAACGCTTTCCGGTCACCAGGCAAATTAAATTCCGACGAGCTCGGCAAGAGCAAGGCCGAGGTTTATTTGAAGAGATACGAAGGGTTTCGGCATGGTGTGAGTATTGAACCTCGATTTATTTATGCGACCTCTAATGAGCAACTAAACGGTGTAACATTCGCATTCGTATGTGTGGACAAGGGCTCTTCCAGGTCTGATATTTTTCGATTACTTGCGGCAATGGAGATCCCTTTTATTGATGTCGGGATGGGACTAAATAGACTTCATGGTCCTATTGGAGGCCTCATTAGAACAACATATTACCCCGCAGAAACTGCACAGAAGTTTATTGATAAAAGGTTAGCACCTACGGCAGATGATCCAGGTGATGAGTATCGTATAAACATTCAGATCTCAGAATTAAATGCCTTAAACGCAAGTTTTGCTGTAATTAGGTATAAGCAGCTACGAGGCTTTTATAACGATAACACAAACTTTTACAATGCTTTGTATGAAATAGACGATAGCTATAATGTTAGAGAAAACGAAGGATAAAATTGAATTGCAACATGTCGAGCTAATGCCCAAGGAACTCGAAGGAGGCATATTATATGTGTCAATACGATTTCAGGTTGCTACTCACTTGTGTCCGTGTGGCTGTAGGACAAAAATTGTTACACCAATAGGACCGGCGGACTGGAAGTTTAGTGAAAGGAACGGGTTACCGTCACTTGATCCGTCAATAGGTAACTGGCAGATTCCTTGTCAGTCTCATTATTGGATTACTGATGGTGAAATAAGATGGTCACATCCTTGGACGAAAAAACAGATTGAGGAAGGATGGAAAAGAGATCAGGAGAAGAGAGAACTGTATTACCAAGAAAAAGCGATACCAAAGAAGAAGTCTCTATGGAGGAAATTTATTGATTGGTTTTTCAATAGATAGATAGGCAAAAGACAATATAGATTTTGCAAATTTTTCCTACTACACACAACGCTTGCGTTTGAGCAAACTAATATTATCGGGACATAGTACTTTCAGGCAGACTGATTGTCGGGTTCCGAGCAATTATCTTTCAATAGTGCAGTTCGAACATCCTCTACGGCCCTCCGCACGATGGGAATTAAGGGCTTCATTTCAGGGTTATCCATTGAAAAATAAGGGGATATTATCGGTTCGAGCCACTGAAATTCGGCCCTAAGTGGTGGAAAGATTTTTTGCATCACTTTTACCCATTCTACGGCTTCAATAAAGAGTTTTTTGTCTTTTACGAGACAGTTCGAGCCAAGCATCACGAGCATCTCTTTTTTCTTGCTTGCTGAAGCATTGGGAAAGTTTTTGGCGGCAGTATGCGCGAATTTGAACAGCTCAATGAGCCGCTTATTACTGGTATCTACATTATCAGTACTTTCCAATAGCTCCTGTTTCAGCCGTATTTGCTGTTCCTGCAATACCTCCTGTTCTTTGAGGAAGGTGTTATCGTCAATCAAATCCCTGTACCGCATTTTGGTAAGGTTCTCTAATTCCCGTTTCGTTTTCGCCAAAGAAGCGGTCTGCATATCCCGTTTCCTGGCCGCAGCTTCCGCCTCGGCTACCTGTGACCCTTCTATGTATTCTACTACTGCCTGGTAAAGTCCTTCCGGTATGGCGATGGTCTCCAGCATGGCTTGCACCTGTGTATTGAATTCCTGCATGGTCATCGGCCTTTGGCTACAATTTAGTTGGTGTCGCTTTTTGGTGCAGTGATAATAGCTGTAACTTTTGACCTCTCCGGTTGTTTTAACCACCTTGTATTTTTCCGAGCCGGTGATCATACAGCCACACTCGCCGCAATGCACCAGGCCGGTAAAGGCAAAAGTGTGTTCTTTGGGTCGGGGCCTGCCTCTTTTACCGAGGAGCACTTGCACCTTGTCGTATTCCTGTACGGTTATCATGGGGGTATGTTTGCCGTTGTAGAGCTTGCCGCCCCATTCAAACATGCCTGTATAGAAAATGTTGGTGAACAGCTTATAGAGCGTACAAGTGGCAAGCGGGGCGCCTCCCTGCCGCTTGAATTGCCGGGTACGGTAGCCCCATTCCTTGTTGGCTATCTCGCGTATTTGCTGCGGGTTGTAACTGCCGGTAAGCATGAGATCCCACATTTTGCGGATGAGGTGGAACCGCTCTTTGTCCATGACAATGGTGTTGGTGTTCTTATCGTTGAGGTAACCGGCAGGCGGCATGGTCGGCATCCAGCCGCGCAGTGCCTTCCCTTCCAGTCCACGCCTGCAGGCCTTCCTTAGGTCAATGATGTATTGGTTGGCAATACCAAACTCCACGGAAAGCAGGAGCGTATTATCCCAGGGAAAGAAATTACCATCGTGGGACTTGATATGCCTCAATATGCTGTTTTGCAGCATCCAGGAGATCGCCCCGGCATCCACAGGATTACGGGCAAGACGGTCGAGCTTCCAGCACAAAATACCGTTGGCTTCCCCCTTTTCAATGCGCTTTATCATATCCGCAAAAACAGGCCGCTGATACGGGCTTTTGGCTGATTTAGATTCTGTAAATACTTCCTTTACCTGGAGGTTAAGTTTTGTTGCCAGTTCCTTCAGGCAGCGTATCTGGTCCTCTATGGACTGCACCTGCCGATCCTCGCTATCCGAGGACTTGCGGGCATAGAGAAAGTATGTGATTTTTTCATTTTGGGTTTGAGACATACAAAAGGAGCAGCCTGTGTTGACCCGCTGTGTGTCCGAAGACAGTGCACTAGCGGCAGACTGCCCCTTTTGGGCTTACTAATACACTATAGCGGGTCAACGTTTTGATTATATCCTGTATCGTGCGGGTTTTCAATAGCGTTTTCTGGCGTACTTATCTCCATTACTAATTGTACCAGCCGAAGTAGTTTGAAGGCCTTGTCCTGTAATTGTTCCTCTGAAAGCTCAATACCATATGCCTTGAAATATTCCGTTTTGAACTTTTGCAGGTATTCCGGGGAGAGGGCCATATGTACAGTTTATCGGAACAAAAGAATTGCTTATAGACGAAAAAATTGCCGCCTGTGCCAATTTATTCTGCCTACTGAAAATTAGCTAGGTCGATAGAGTAGAAGTATGGAAGAAGGCATTACACCTATCGGCATCACCAACTACCGGAACACCAACCTGAAATTCGGTATCAAAGACAAAGACCGGTTAGGACATATGTATGTCATCGGCAAAACGGGTGTCGGTAAAAGCACCTTGCTCAAAAACATGGCACTGTCAGACATTAACCGGGGCAACGGGTTATGCATTCTCGACCCGCATGGAGATATTGCCGTGGAGCTTATTGAACGCATACCGGAATGGCGGAAGAAAGACCTGGTCTATTTCAATCCGAGGGATATGGACAATGTCATTGCCTTTAATCCCCTGCATGGGATACATCCGAAATATCACCACCTTGTTGCCTCCGGCTTGGTGTCGGCCTTCAAGAAGATATGGGCAGACAGTTGGGGACCGAGGATGGAGTACATATTGCGGCATGTGATCCTGACACTGCTTTGGGTGCCTGATGCAACGCTCTTAGACATACAGCCCTTGCTTACGGATGAGGACTACCGTAACCGATTACTGATTCACGCAAAGGAGCAGTACATACTTGATTATTGGGACAAGGAGTTTGCCAAATACAATAAGGCCTTCCGTATGGAGGCCATTAGCCCTATTCTCAACAAGACAGGCCTGTTCTTGTCTAGCGCACCACTACGGGCTACGGTTGGCCAAAAGGCGCGGGATTTGCGCTTGCAGGAGATTATGGACAAGAAGAAGATACTGATCTGTAACCTCTCCAAAGGAGAATTGGGAGAGGAGGCCAGTTCCCTTCTAGGCTCAATGATCCTCTCTACGATACAGCAGGCCGCTTTGTACCGTGCCCGGTTACCCCAAGAGCAGCGGGTGCCGTTCTACTGTTATATAGACGAGGCGCAAAGTTTCCTGACCTTGTCTTTTGTCGGTATTCTGGCCGAGGCCAGGAAGTATGCGCTGTCCCTGTTTATAACACACCAATACATTGAGCAGTTGGATGAACGAATACGGACTGCCATATTTGGAAATGTAGGGACGATCATATCTTTCCGAGTTGGGGCCACAGATGCTGAATATCTTACTAAAGAATTTTACCCCGTATTTGACGCTGAAGATTTGATTACCCTTCCGAGGTATTCAATGTGCCTGAAGTTAATGATTGAAGGGACCACAAGCGTTTCATTCAGTGCAAATACTCTGAAAATCTAAAACTTCAGATTAAATAATTTCTTCGTTATTCGCTCAACCAGTAGCCGAAAATCCGATAGTTGATGGTCATTTATATCTACAGTCGCACGTTCATGAATCAGTTTATTTCTAAGATCGTTATAATGTTTTACTTTCTTCCAGTCATCATCAGAAATATCAGTTATATACTTTTTGATTTCTTGAATTACTAAATGTCTTTTTGCAAATATTTTTAGCAAATCAGTATCGCTATAATATGTACCGCAATCGTTAACTAAATACTCTTTAAAGGATATTTCAAGTGTACTATCCAAAATTGTTAACCCAATTCTATTTTTAGTTACCAATTTTTGTCGGCTAATATAGTCTACTGCTACCACACCCTCGACTATTCCAATAGTCCAAGGTTTCACCTTTTGCACCCTAGCATTTTTATTTTTTACTACATCAACGTAGCGCTTATTTGTCGGTGGCAGGTCAATTAAATATTGTTTCTTAGGTTCGAAAGTAGTTACCTCCATATCTACAATTTTACCTTCATCATATTTAAAGACCTCCGTATTCCAATCCAATCGTCGAGATAATGATGTGATATTTTTCACTATGTCTAGCAACCAATTTCTTAATGCATCAAAACTAGGATGGTTTGTATTAATGCCTGATTTACTACTATTCCAAGGCATGTCTTCTGCCGCACCTTTTAGTGAAACAAGTATTCTGATAATTGATATGCTTGGGTGAGGTTGTCCTGCAATGCCTCGGATAAATCCGACTTCTGGTGTCTTTAAATTCGAAACAACTAATCGATCATTACAATAAAAACAAACGCCATAATCTCCAGTCACTGGGCTAGACTCTTTTGTTAGGCCGGCAAGTACCTCTACCTCTACTTCTCTTCCATTTTTGCTTAAAAACTTCCCTTTAAACCTTCTAGGTTCATAAGATGGAGGGAAGGCCCAGTTTTCATACAGCTGTGGGTCAAGTTTAACCTTACCCACTCTCATTTCCATTGATTTGTCCTGCAAAAAATGAGCATAAATTGAGGATAAGCTATCTGATAGGTTTTTAATGATTTCATCATCAATTTCGAACCTCAATTTTTGCAACTCTATTTTGGTACTCCCTTCTGGGATCTGATCGACGGTAAAGTAATCCAAGTTCCACGTTTCTTCATTAAGCCAATGCTTGTCAAACTCGATTGCAAATGTTTGTTTTTTCTTGTACCTAGAAGTGATTTTTACGTCCTCGGATAGCGCAATTACTGCTCGCTTTGTGCCTACGCCGAAAATGCCGATAGTTGAATCGTCCATCTTGTTTGTGGTTGCTCCTGGGCTGACCAAAAATTCCAGTTCGCCTTCTTGTATACCACCCGCATTGTCTTGGATGCAAATTGTCTTTTGCGTTAAGTCAAAATCGATTGATATTACTAGTTTTTTTGTCTTGTTCCCTTTGGTCCAGAGATCAAGGGCATTATCAACTAATTCGCAAATCGACTTAGTTAAGTCATAATCGGAAACAATTGAAAGGACAATCCGCTTGTAGGGAGTTGTGTCGAGTACACCAGCTTTTCTTTTCATAGACAAAGTTTCTTAAACAACGTATTAACTTGTCCAGTATCATAGGAGGTAAGAAACATAGGACTACCGCATAAATATACATTTTTTATAATTTCCTGTTGTCATCATTTAAATTAATGTCTTGTCCTAAAATAGGTTTACACAAAAAGTGAACCTAAAACAGTAAAACATG
>CAZQYO010000103.1:0-8941 GCA_964597415.1 uncultured Chitinophaga sp. | reverse complement strand
ATCAGCGGGTGCTGGAATTTATTAAACCCGAAGCGCGCATCAGCAAAAGCGCTGTTGTGGAAGATACCGTGATTGTGCATCCCTGCTTTGTGGATGAAGGAGCCGTGATTAAAAATTCAGTGATTGGCCCGTTTGTTTCGGTGGGAAAGAATTCGGTGATTGAAAACTCGGTGGTCAAAAACTCCATTATCCAGAACAAAACCATCTTAAAAAATAAGTTAATCTACAACTCCATGCTTGGGAATTATGTTAGACTTGAAGGCCGAATGGAAGATTGGAGTATTGGCGATCACAATGTTATCATTCAGTAAGCGCTGATGGCGCAAACCCTTAATCACTATAATCGAATTTCATGAGACCGGTGTTGTTGTTTATCCTGTTTATTTCTTGTGCTGTAATGGCAGAGGCGGCCGGTTCCTTTCCCGGAGGAGATAAAAAAAAGAAGAAAAAGGAAGCCGATAAGTCGCAGACCTCGGCACTTACCGCAGAGCAGCGCAGCAAATTAGATCGCTTGTTTTTAGATGCAGAGAAAGCTAAAATATTGGAAGATTGGGAGACCGCCATTAAGGATTACAAAAGTGTGATAGAAACCGATGCTTCCAATGCCAATGCCCATTTTCAGTTAGCGCAGATATACGCCAACCAAACTAATTTAAAAGAAGCCGAAAAAGAAGCCTTAGAAGCCATCCGCTTAGATGGAAACAACAAGTGGTATTTAGAAACACTGGCCGATATATACATGAGTGAAGGCAAGGCCAAAGAAGCACAAAGCACCTTTGAAACCCTTCTTAAAAAATTCCCTGCTAATCCAGATTATTACCTCAATCTGGGATTCCTGTATTCCAAGATGGGGCAATATGAAAACGCGATTAAAGTGTACGATCAATTTGAGAAAAACTTCGGTATTGATGAGCAAGTGATACAGGAGAAAAAGAATCTCTATTTACGGCTTAACAAATTCAACGAAGCTGCCAACGAAGTTCACAAGCTCACCGATGCTTACCCGAACGACCCCCAATACATGTTGATGGAAGCTGATTTGTATAAGGCAAAGGGCGATAAAGAAAAAGCGAAAGAAATATATGACCGTGTGCTGAAGTTAGATCCCGGTAATCCGCAAGCGCAATTAGGTCTTGCTCAAATGAACATGAGCACCAACAGCGATTTGCAAAAAAAGGAAAACCTCAAAGAAATATTTGAAAATCCCAAAGTAAGTATTGATACAAAGGTGAGCATTCTGCTTATTTCCTTTATTCAAATGAACAGCGGAGATTCTTCCAAAAGAAAAGAAGCAATTGACTTAGCCAATATTCTCACCCGGGTTCATCCCGATGAAGCTAAAGCCTTTGCTGTGCAGGGCGATCTGTATTATTTGGACGAGCAGAATGACAAAGCCCTCCAATCTTATCAAAAGGCGCTTACCCTAAGCAAAGATGTATTTCAGGTATGGCAGCAGGTAATGGTTATTTACAATCTGAAACAAGACTGGAAAAAGGTATTGGAAACTGCTGATGAAGCGATGGGGCTTTTCCCTAACCAAGCCATGATTTACTTTTTTAAAGGCGGTGCCGAAATGCAGTTGAAGGAATTTGACAAAGCGGTTCGCAGTTTTTCGAAAGGAGAGAAAATGAGTGCAGATGACACTAAACTTCGCGCTCAGTTTTTGGCCAACATGGGAGATGCCTACCACAGCCTAAACGATAACAGTGCAAGTGACAGTGCTTATGAAAGAGCATTGAAACTCGATCCTGAAAATGCCTATGTACTCAATAACTACAGCTATTACCTCAGCGTTAGAAAAGAAAACTTAGACAAGGCCAAGCAAATGAGTGCTTATGCCACCAAATTAGATCCCAACAACGATTCCTTTCTGGATACTTACGCTTGGATTCTTTTCCAAATGGGGAAATATGCCGATGCCAAAGAATGGCAGGAGAAAGCATTAAAAGCCGGAGGGGAGAAAAGTGCCACCATCTTAGAGCACTATGGCGACATCCTTTTTAAACTCGGCAACAAAACGCAAGCAATGGAATACTGGAAAAAGGCTAAAGAGGCCGGATCTGACTCCGCTACTTTAGAGCGTAAAATTGCCGAGCAGAAATACTTAGAATAGCGAGCACCCACTCATCCTCTCAATCTTTCCATCTTTGGCACACTATTTATTCTTTCATCGCATGAAATTTTTTTCAGCCTTAGGAATTGTCCTTACCGTTATCCTTATCTTTTCCGGTCTTTGTGCCGGTGCACAAGAGGTAGCAGAGGATTCTATCTCCACCGAATATCACCGGATAGAAGATAGCGCTAAAGCACAGCAAGCAGACTTTCACTCTCTTTCCCTGCGGGCAAAACTCACTTGGGCCGATGAAAAAACAGAGCAGGAGTTTACCGGCAGCATCCGCATACAAAAAGACAGTTTAATTTGGGCCAGTCTTTCAGGGCCATTGGGTATTGAAGGCTTCCGCTTGCTCATTTCTCCCGATACGTTTAAAATCATCAATCGCTTGGGAAACGAATATGCCATCCGCGAATTCACCTATCTCGAACATTGGCTGCTGTTTCCTCTTTCTTACAAAATGCTGGAACAGCTATTAGCCGGGCAACTGATGGATATACCCCAGTTAGCCCTTGCCGTAACGCGCGAAGACAGCACCCTCCTTCTTTACCGCGAGAACAATAAACTGTTAGAGAAGATTTGGCTCAACCCCCAAAACTATACAGTCAGCAAAATTCTGTTGAAAGACAAAATGCTGCAACAGGATATGACCATTACCTTTGATGCCTATAATCTTTTGAACGGCAAACCGTTTTCATACAGGCGGTCAGTGGATGTGCATCAAGGCGCAATGGGCTTTCATTTACAAATGGAAATTTCCCGAATCGCAATGAACGATCCGCTTCTGTTCCCGTTTGAAATAAATGAACGATACAAGAAGGTGGAATGAACCACAAGAAACAAGACATCCTAAATTTGCGCAAGGAACCCAAAACCGCAAGGCACCGGCTACCCTCTTTATCCCTTTTTTCCCGTAGTCTATTTTTAATATTCTTCATCCTTACTTCGCTCTCTTCGTTCCCGCAAGGGTCGCTCAAACAAAAGAAAGACCAACTGCAAACGCAGATGGAAAAACTACAAAATGAGATAAAACTCATAGAAGCCGCCATTAAAAAAACCAGCGATAAAAAACAAAAAGGTCTTAGCGAAATACTTTCCCTGCAAGCTAAAATTCGCTCCCGCGAAAAGCTGATTCAGAATATCAATGCTCAGATTGGCGACTTAGATCAAACCATCGGTCAAACCTCCGATGAAATAAATACCCAAAACACGCAGGTAGAAAAGATGAAGGCCGATTATGCTAACATGCTCCGCAAAAGTTACGAAAACCTCACTCTGCGCAATGAAGTGGTGTTTGTGCTTTCCTCCACCTCCTTTTTCGAAGGTCTCCGTAGATATAATTACTTACTCACCATAGCCGAGTTCAGGCGCAATCAGGCAAAGGCCATTCAGGAAAGTATTCAGGAACTGCAAGCGCGAAAAAACGATTTGCAACAAACCAAAGAGGAGAAAGTAGTATTACTGCAAAAGCAAAGTAATCAAAAATCGGTGTTAGAAAACGAGAAGAAGGAAAAGAACACAGCCGTAAATCAGTTGCAGGAAAAGGAGAAAAAACTGCGCAAACAAGTAGAAGATAAAAACGCTGCGGCTCGTAAACTCAACAGCCGCATACAAGCCATTATTGAAGAGGAAATAAGACTGGCCCGCCAAAAAGCCGAAGAAGAGGCAAGAAAAAAATCGGCCAACGGAACCGCAGCAAAACCGGGAGCCATGCCCATGACCCCCGAAGATCAGGCACTGTCAAAAGACTTTGCCGGCAACATCGGCAAACTGCCCTGGCCAGTATTGCGCGGGCACATCATTTCCCAATTTGGCAAGCACGAGCACCCGGCACTCAAAGGCGTGATGGTAGAAAACAACGGGGTAGATATAAAAACAGAGAATGGAGCCGATGCACGGGCGGTTTTCAATGGCACGGTAGTCAGTGTGTTCTCCCTGCCCACTACTCACTACTGTGTCATTATCAAACATGGCGAATACTTTACCGTTTACTCCAACCTCGAATCGGTGGCTGTAAAATCTAATCAAACCGTTACCATCAAACAAAATATAGGCAAGCTGTTTACCGATAAGAGCGAAGACCTCACCAAAGTGCATATCGAAATCTGGAAGGGAAAGGAAAAGATGGACCCCGAACAGTGGCTGGCCAATTGATTCACGCGACTCGCTGGCCTCAAGCCCCCTTTGCCGCATAGCCAATGAGCATCTCCAACTATCTATTCCCACTAACTGCTCTGCGCCATCGGGCTAACAACAAAATCATAATCGCCCATTTTTATTAGGCACCTTACTGCCGCGCCTTGTTTCTAAAGCCTTTGCACCACGTGTGTTTTTACTGAGGGAGTTTTGGGCGCTCTTTTATTAGTCAATAATGCCCCTTCGCCCACCGTCAGAGGTTTTGAACTTTGGCAGGGGTATGGTTACAGCGCTTCGCACTAGGCCTACTCCAGCGGACCGGCCGGTTACCGATTAATTGAAAAGCTGACAGGTATTGGAGTAGATGGCGCATAGGTGGCTTACGATATTTTGAAAGAAAGATTTGCAGGGCAGCGCGAGCAATGCCCAAACCCCTAATTTCGGTTCTATTATTATAGAAGCAACTGTTTTCTCATAACAGTTGCTTTTTAATGCCTGCAAAAAGTCTGCTCCTGTATGCTTTAAACCTGACAGATGTCAGTTTTGGTACGAATAGAGTTCGCTTTAAACCCGACAGCTGTTAGTATAGAACCGTTCATTGTATGCTTTGAACCATACTTTTCTTACTTATTAGCCGAGTTCTGTTAATTTAAGAACCCACAATGTTCATTTTAACCAACAAAAGACGGTGATAACCATACCCGCCCTCCGGTTAAAGCGGGCTTTGTTTTAAGAGCCGAAGATTGGCCATACAACAGTGCAAGAAATTATTGACCACTTAGCTTTGAAAAGGGGGGGAATTACATTAGATGGTATGTATTATTAATAGAGAGGCACGAGCGGATGTTCGCGCCAGTGGGGATGTTTATTGAGGGTAATGTATGTTGGTAAGCGATAACTTCAACCTACATCCCGTACAAAATGAACTGACCACAAAATTTGGACGGCTTAACCATAAATCATTAATTTGCGAACTAAAATATTTAGCAGCAGAAAACTATAAATGGCAAAGTACAACAAATTAGTAGCACCCTTTCTAAAATGGGTTGGGGGGAAGAGACAACTTATGCCTTCAATTGTCGAGTTGTTGCCGCAAAACATCAAAGAACTTAACTACTTTGAGCCATTTATTGGTGGAGGTGCAGTTCTTTTTCATTTACAACCCAAAAATGCGCTCATTAGCGACTTTAACATTGAACTTATCAATGTTTATGAAACAATTAAGAATAATCTTTCCGAATTAATTACTGACTTAAAAAAGCACGAAAATAATCCCGACTATTTTTATAAAATACGCAGTTTAGATAGAACAGAGGAATTTAAGAAATTAACTTCTGTTGAAAGAGCCTCTCGTATTATTTACCTAAACAAAACCTGTTTCAACGGACTGTATAGAGTAAACAGTGCTGGAGAGTTTAATGCGCCCTTTGGGCGTTACAAAAGTCCCAATATCGTTAATGAGCCTATTCTAAAAGCTGTACACAAATACTTGAACTCAAACAATATTATTTTGCGAAGCGGAGATTATGCAAATGTTTTAACCGAAGCAAATGAAAACTCATTTGTGTATTTAGATCCCCCGTATCAACCAATTTCAGAAAATTTAAATTTTACCGGATACATTCAAGGAGGTTGGAATATATCGGATCAAATCAGATTAAGAGAATTTTGCGATCAGTTAAATAACAGAGGGGTTAAATTCTTGCTCTCAAATTCATCAGCTCCGTTGATTAAAAGTCAATACGAAAATTATAGAATAAAAGCAGTAAAGGCAAACAGAGCTATAAATTCCAACGGTGCAGATCGTGGAGAAGTAGAGGAGGTTTTAATAAGAAACTATGAGTAAATCCAAAAATGACCTTGCTTGGGAAAAGATATTTATAAAGCATAAAATCCTCGATAGGATTTTAAAGGACGGTCATATTGAGATTACAGCTACAAAAATTAATGAGTTCCGTGAAGCAAGATTAATGACAAAGTTTGATCACAAATCACAACTTCCCAAACTTTTTGCAGATAACAAACTTTCGATCCTTCCCACCTCAAGGGGTGGTTATGTTATTGGTGAATTTGAAACTTTTTGCGACTTCAACACAGATGATATTGAGGTTTCGTCTATTGTGTTTCCCGAATTTTTAGAAAGCCTTGATTATCGTTATATAACAAGTGAAGCAACAGCCATAAACTGCGCTTTCGTTTCTAAAATTCTTCACGACTTTACAGGAGAAGAAAATTTATTCCCAACTGTTAGTGGGCGAATGAGCTCGTCTTCGTTTAACTTTGGTATCAACTCACCCAAAGGACTATTTTATGTTTAAGTCGGAAATTCCCAAGTCGAAATTGATGGGGGTTATGAGGGCGACCACTCTCTAAGTCTTATTGAAGCCAAAAACTATATTTCAGATGACTTTCTTGTTAGGCAACTTTACTATCCATTTAAACTATGGAGTGGTAAAATTCAAAAACAAGTTCGTCCAATTTTCCTAACGTATTCAAATGGCGTTTTTCATTTACGAGAATATGCTTTCCCGAATATAAATCATTACAACTCGCTTGTTCTTGTTAGACATAGAAAATATGTTGTTCAGGAAGGTAGTTTTAATCTTGAAGCGTTATCTCAAATTATTGATACAACAAAAGCGGTTAAAGAACCTGAAATCCCTTTCCCCCAAGCGGATAGCTTTGAAAGAGTAATTAATCTCTGTGAACTTTTGAATCAAAAAGAGTTTATCACAAAAGAAGAAATTACTCAGAATTATGACTTTGACGCAAGGCAAACTGACTATTACGCTAACGCAGGAAAATATTTAGGGCTTATTGATACAGGGCGAGATCTATTAACTAGACAAACAGGGTGTTTCTTAACTACAAAAGGGAAACAAATTTTTGGACTTAACCTTATTGATAGGCAAAAAGAATTTGTAACACTAATTCTTTCTCACAGAGCATTCAAGGAAACGTTAAAACTTCATCTTGATAATGGAGAAATGCCTGACAAAGAAGCAATAGTTATAATTATGAAGCATTCCAAATTGTATAACGTTGATTCTGACACAACATATTTCAGACGTGCATCAACAATTATCGGATGGGTAAATTGGATAATAAACCAAACTGAAGAATGAGGAAGCTCGCTATTCTTTTAGATCTTGCTGTTCGCAATGTTAGTGCAGCGCACCGCGTCCCCTTAGTTCTAAATGCCCTTAGGTAAAAGTAAGAACAGCAGATGCTTTGGCATTTGCTCCCATTCATTGCCGTCTGCTTTAGCTGACGGTTCAAGATTGTATCAATAAAAGGCTTTAGACAAATTTCTATTTCCTTTTTGGCTGTTCTGTTTTGACTAAAGCCGATGGAGGTTTTTTCTCCTTCCCTCAGCTAAAGTACATGGCATGAATTTATACCCCACTTACTCCCTTTTGCCTTCCGACTTTCTTTCCCTTGTCTATCCAATAACAGCAATAATAAATGAGGAGAAACTCACTTTCCCTTCTCCACTGCCAACTTCTTAACTATATTTGCCCTCTCTTTATGAGCGACCCAATAAAACACGAGTGTGGCATTGCACTTATCCGCCTTCTCCAACCACTCGAATACTATGCTGAAAAATACCACACCGTTTCCTATGGATTAAACAAACTGTACCTGCTGATGGAAAAGCAGCATAACCGGGGGCAGGATGGTGCTGGTATCGCGGTAATCAAATTAGACCCACTGCCCGGTAGGCAGTTTATTAATCGGGTGCGAAGTGTACATAGCCAAGCCATTGCTGAAATTTTTGAAGAGGTGTTTGGCACCTTCCCTAAAGACCGAAAGCCCTTAGATAATCCCAAAGCAGAAGCGGAATGGTATAAGCAGAATAATCCTTTTATAGGAGAGTTGCTGTTGGGGCACTTGCGCTATGGCACTTACGGCAAAAATACCGATAGCTCTTGTCACCCTTTTATCCGCGAAAACAACTGGATGACCCGCAATTTGGCTATTGCCGGCAACTTCAACATGACGAATGTTGATGAGCAATTCAAATTGCTTATCCAGCTTGGCCAGCACCCTCGTGAGATGAGCGATACCATCACCGTGATGGAAAAGATAGGGCACTTTCTCGATGATGAAGTGCAAAATATTTTCAATCGTTACAAAGATCAGGGCTATAGCAACAAAGAGATTACCGCCTTTATTGTAAAAGAACTGAGCGTGCGGAGGATTCTTTCGCGCTCCGCTAAAGATTTTGATGGAGGATATGCCATTGCAGGCATGCTTGGGCATGGTGATGCTTTTGTTCTACGCGACCCGAATGGTATTCGCCCGGCCTATTATTACTATGATGATGAGATCGTGGTAGTAGCCTCAGAGCGACCCGCCATACAGACCACTTTCAATGTTCCTTTCGATAAAATTAAGGAAGTGCAACCCGGTCATGCTTTAGTGATTAAGAAGGATGGACGAGTGAAACACGATTTAGTGCGCGACCCGGAAGAAAAAAAATCGTGCAGTTTTGAGCGTATTTATTTTAGCCGGGGTACAGATTTGGAAATTTATGAAGAACGGAAACAACTGGGTTATTTGCTAACAGACACCGTGCTAAAGACAATAAATTATGATTTGGAGAATACGGTATTCTCTTTTATCCCAAATACTGCCGAAGTGGCTTTCTATGGTTTAATGAAAGGGGTAGAAGACTATTTGAATGAATAC
>CAZQYO010000102.1:0-9062 GCA_964597415.1 uncultured Chitinophaga sp. | reverse complement strand
TGCTTCCGGAATATGCTTGCACTAGTTACAGAATGTTATATGGCATGTTAAAGCAGTTTCGTGATGATCTTCAGCAACACATGCATTTAGAAAACAACTTACTTTTTCCCAAAGCGGTATTATTAGAAGAGAAATTAAAGCAGTATAACTAAGCAAAAACACATTTTCATGGATGTATTAAATCTTAAAGAGATAGAGGCAACTCAAATATTATTTTTGCCCAAAGAGAAAGGACTCTGAATTCACTTATTGATTATAATCATGTTACGGATTGACCATCCTCATAATCCTCAGAGAACCTCTGCTCTACATTTGCCGTTGAAATCAATACTTCTATATATCTACTCACTTAAACAACAATAATCATGAACTACAAAATCAAAATCAACCCTTCAAAATTCGCCTCTTTATTTTTTGCAACCGCATTACTATTATTATGGAGTTGTGGTGGAAATAGCAATGAACAACAAGGTGATGAAAATGAAACACAGACTGAAAATACAACTGCCGATGAGCAACCTGTAGATGATGGACAAGGTGTAGGTAAATTTAAGGATATCACCCTTGGTGCCATTAATCACGATATGGCTGTAAAAGGTAAAGCCGTTTTTGAAGAGAAATGTTATGCTTGCCACAGAGTGACTTCACAGAAAATTGTAGGCCCCGGTTTGGCAGGAGTAACCACCAAACAAAAACCGGCTTGGATACTTAACATGATTACCAATCCTGTGGAAATGACCCATAAAGATCCTACTGCTAAAAAGTTGTTAGAAGAGCACTTGACTCAAATGACTTTTCAGGATGTGAGTGATGAGCAAGCTAAAGAAATATTAGAATACCTGCGTGAGAATGATGCCAACCCGGCTCAAGCTGCTAACTAAGTTCTGATTTATAATCATAACCAAATGTAGATGTTGCTGATGTTTTCAGTGATACGGGGAGTTCTACGTCAAATTTGAAACCAATAAACCATTAGATATGAAATCAATTTCTTTAAAATCAGCAATGTTTTTAGCAGCCGGATTTCTGGTTGCTTCAGGACTGAGCAGTTGTAAACCTAAAAAGGTAGATGCTGCCATATCCGGGGATGCCGCTCAAAAAGTATATGTAGCTCCCGGTAAAAAAGATGAACTGTATATGTTTGCTTCCGGAGGGTTCAGCGGTCAATTAGCTGTTTACGGACTTCCAAGTGGACGACTGTTTCGCCAAATTCCGGTTTTCTCACAAAATCCGGAGGACGGCTATGGTTACAGCGAAGAAAGCAAGCCAATGTTAACCACATCGCATGGCTTTGTTCCTTGGGATGATGCACACCACCCACAGTTATCTCGCACTAATGGAGTTGCTGACGGACGTTGGATATTCATCAACGGAAACAATACCCCGCGTATCGCGCGTATTGATTTATCTACTTTTAAAACAGCCGAAATATTAGAGTTGCCAAATTGTGGAGGAAACCATGCTTCCCCATATATGACTGAGAATACGGAATATGTAATAGGTGCCTCCAGATTTTCTGTTCCTTACGATGCAGATGCGGATGTCTCCATATCTCAATACAAAGACAAGTTTAAAGGCACGGTGTCTTTTGTGAAAGTGGATTCAACTACCGGCCACATGAACATCAATTTCCAATTGTTGGTACCGGGCATTGACTACGATCTTTCCCGTCCGGGCAAAGGAGTTTCTCACGGGTGGGTATTCATTACATGCTACAACTCTGAAAAGGCGCATACCTTGTTGGAAGTAAATGCCAGTCAAAAGGACAAAGACTTTATTCTTGCCATTAACTGGAAAAAGGCCGAGCAATACTTAGCCGAGGGGAAAGGGAAAAAATGGCCCGCTAAATACGCACATAATACGTATGATGAAAACAGCCACACAGCTACCTCTACTATGGAGAATTCAGTGACGGTGATGGATGTAAAAGATTTACCCGGAGTTTGTTACTTAATACCTTGCCCTAAATCTCCTCACGGATGCGATGTAGATCCTTCAGGGGAATATTTTGCGGCATCGGGAAAATTGGCAGCAGTAGTTCCGGTGTATTCATTCCATAAAATGCTGAAGGCAATAGATGACAAAGCCTTTGAAGGATATTATGATAGCATCCCGGTAATTAAATACGAAGCTGCATTAGATGGCGAAGTAGAAAAAGTAGGACTTGGCCCATTGCACACGGAGTTTGATAACGAAGGGAATGCCTACACCTCTTGCTTTGTATCTTCTGAAATCACCAAATGGGATGTAAAAACCAAGAAAGTGCTCGATCGGATTCCTACCTATTATTCAATTGGTCACCTGTGTGTTCCGGGTGGAGATTGGTCTAAGCCTTATGGTAAATACATGATAGCACTTAATAAAATTACTAAGGATCGTTATTTAGAAACAGGGCCGGAACTTTGTCAGTCGGCACAGTTATATGATATCTCAGGACCTAAGATGAAGTTGTTGTTAGATTTCCCAACCATAGGAGAACCTCACTACGCACAAGCTTGCCCAACAGATATCATTACTAAACGAGCAGTGAGATTTTACAAGCTGGCAGATAATACCAATAAGTATGCTACCAAATCGGAGAAGGATGCCAAAGTAGTGCGCGAAGGAAATAATGTCCATGTGTACCTAACTTGTATCCGTTCACATTTTACCCCTGATAATATAGAAGGAGTAAAAATGGGAGATAATGTGTATTTCCACATGACCAACTTGGAGCAAGACTGGGATGTGCCTCACGGTTTCGCTGTTAAAGGCAATAATAATTCTGAACTATTGGTGATGCCGGGCGAAACTCAAACATTGAAATGGGTACCGGACAGGCCGGGAGATATTCCGTTCTACTGTACGGACTTCTGTTCAGCACTCCATCAGGAAATGCAGGGATATATAAGAGTATCTCCCGCAGGTTCCAATGTGCCAATTAAATTCTCAACAGGAGAAGAAGCAAAAGAGTAGGTTGATTAATTACTCGGGGAGGAAGGCAGTGTCCTCCCCGTTTTTTCCTCCAAAAGCAAAGTCATGAAAAAGAAGCTAAAAATAATTTCGCGTGTCATTGTTCTGGTCTGCGGACTTACCATGATCGGTTCTTTATTTGTTTCCGTATGGCAAATTCAATTAGAAGCTCCTCAATATCCCGAAGGATTAAAAATGGAGATATGGGCTTATAAATTGGCAGGCGATGTAGATAAAATCAATGGCTTGAACCATTATATTGGAATGGCATTGATACATGAAGAAAGTTTCCCTGAATTTAAAGTGATGCCTTGGTTGATTATTGCGATGATTGCTTTAAGTGTGTTAGTGGCCATCACCGGAAGGCGACTGATGCTTTGGTTAAATGTCGCTTACTTAGCCTTGTGCGGTGTTTGGGGAACCTATGATTTTTGGAAATGGGAATACGAATACGGACACAATCTTGACCCTCATGCCGCAATCAAAGTGCCGGGCATGACTTACCAGCCGCCACTGTTCGGATGGAAACAATTACTTAATTTTTTAGCCGGTTCTTTCCCTGATGTAGGAGGATGGTTAATTATAGTCCCAGCTTTTATCATCGTGGGGGTTCTCCTATTTGAAGTTATTGCAGGAAGAAGAAAATCTATGGCGAATAAAACGGAAATAAAAACCGTAAAAGCACATCGCCATATTCGTCAAACAGCTTCAGCAGCAATTGTGTTATTGCTGATTTCATTGAGTGCTTGCAGCACAAATCCTGATCCTATTGAGTACGGTAAAAATGCTTGTGAACATTGCAAGATGATAATTATGGATAAGCGATTTGGAGCAGAAGTCATTAACCCGAAAGGAAAGGTGTATAAGTTTGATTCGGGTGAGTGTATGGTGGCGTTTCTAAAGAATCATCAGGATGAAAAATTTTCAAAATACCTGATAGTGAATTATAAAACACCCGGGCAATTGATTGATGCGGGCAGTGCTTTTTATCTTCAGGGAGAAAATATTAAAAGCCCTATGGGAGGTAATTTGGCATCTTTTGAAACAAGAGATGCTGCAGAAGAAACACAAAAAGAATTAGGAGGCAACTTGCTGTTATGGGATAAAGTTGTAACGCTCAATTTTGATTAATGCGATTATCATGGTTTTTATTTTTCACTACGCTCACCGCGCTGTGTAGAGCGGGCATTGTCACACTTTGCCCCACCTGCGAAGTCAATGACTTTGCAATAGCAATAAAGCGCGCAGCTCCTTTTGATACTATTATTATTAAACCGGGTACGTATGCCTCTATCAATACAATAATTGATAAACCACTAACTGTAATTGGAGAGAAGTACCCAATAATAGATGGGCAAAAGAAAGATGAAGTCATTACCGTCTTGGCCGATCATGTTTCACTCATTGGACTTGACATCAGAAACACGAATTTGGGCAGCATGAAAGATTATGCCGGCATAAGGATTTTCAAATGTCGCTATACGCAAGTTCTTCGTTGCCACTTAGCCAACGTTTATTTTGGAATTTATGTCAGCGATGCCTCCCACCTAAGCATAAAGGATAATATTACAATAGGTGCTGACTATGCCGGCTCTGACAGAGGCAACGGGATACACTTATGGAAGTGCGACAGCATTTTAATTGAAGGAAATAAAATCAATAATCATCGGGATGGTATTTATTTTGAATTTTCTAAACATTGCACCATCACCGATAATATCAGTGCCGACAATATTCGTTACGGCTTGCATTTTATGTTTTCAGATTATAACACTTACATCCGAAACACCTTTCGCAATAATGGAACAGGAGTAGCTGTGATGTACACGGATTACGTGCAGATGTATGATAACATTTTTGAGGATAACTGGGGAGATGCCGCTTATGGTCTTTTGCTGAAAGACATAAATAGCAGCATTATAGTAGGCAACACTTTTCGCAACAATACCATAGCTGTTACGATGGAAGGTTCCAGCCGAATGAGATTTGAGAATAATGATTTCAGTAAGAATGGCTACGCTTTTAAAATTATGGCGAACTGCGAATCCGATACTTTCCGAAGAAATAACTTTACCGGAAATACTTTTGATGCCGCCACTAACGGAACTTTAGTCAATAATTTGTTTGCCTACAATTATTGGGATAAGTATGAAGGATATGATCTAAATAGAGATAAAATAGGAGATGTGCCGTATAAGCCGGTGAGCCTTTATTCCATGATTATTGAGCGAATGCCCTATGCGGTAATTTTGCTTAGAAGTTTTTTGGTTGATTTGCTTGATAGAGCCGAGAGAAACATTCCGGGAATCATGCCGGACACGTTTCAGGATGCAAACCCGGTGATGACAATAATTAAAAGATGATTGAAGTAAAAAACCTGCGGAAAAGCTTTGGCAAACTGGAAGTGCTGAAAGACGTAAATGCTTTTTTCGAATCCGGGCAAGCCGTGATAATTATAGGCCCCAATGGTTCCGGCAAAACCACTCTCATTAAAACTATTTTGGGAATGGTAGTGGCGGATAAAGGGGGAGTCAACTTTAATGGAAAGAATATTGCCAACGATTTTAATTATCGCAAGGACATTGGTTACATGCCGCAAATAGGTCGTTACCCCGAGAACATGAAAATTGGACAGTTATTTTCTATGATGAAAGACCTGCGTAAGCACACTAGCGACCTAGATGAAGAGTTACTTTATCAATACGATTTGCCTTCAATGTACGATAAGTCAATGAGAACGCTATCGGGCGGAACTCGGCAAAAAGTAAGTGCAGCACTCGCATTTCTCTTTCATCCTAAAGTTTTGATATTGGACGAACCCACAGCAGGATTAGACCCCTTGGCATCTGAAATCCTCAAAGAAAAAATCTTAAAATCAAAACAAGAGAGCCGACTCATACTTATCACTTCTCACATTATGAGCGAAGTAGAAGAACTTGGAGATAGGCTGATGTATCTCTTTGAAGGTAAAATCAATTTCTATAAAACCATTCCGGAGTTGAAACAGGAAACAGGTGAAGACCGGTTGGGAAAAGCAATTGCCAAAATTATGAAGGAGAAACTACATGCTTAAGATTGCGAAATATGTCATTTACGATATTCTGCGCAGTAAGGTGCTGATCGCATATACCATATTCCTGTTACTTATTACAGTGAGTCTATTTGGCTTGGAAAATGATCCGTCTAAAAGCCTTGTTAGTTTGATGAGTATAATTATGATTGTAGCGCCTTTGGTTAGTATTATTTTCTCCACCACCTATTTTTACAATGCCTATGAATTTATTGAATTGCTTGTAGCGCAACCCATTAGTCGCAATAGTATTTTGCTGGGCGAATTCTTTGGCGTATCCGTTTCGTTGGTAGTGGGTTTGCTGATTGGAGTTGGTGTTCCTATTATTTATTACACTCCTACGGCTACCGGTTTTGTTCTCCTGTTGTCGGGTATTGCTCTTACTCTTTCATTTACCTCGCTGGCATTTTTCGCCTCGGTAGTCACCCGCGATAAAGCTAAAGGGATAGGAGTAGCACTAATGATGTGGTTTTATTTCGCTGTCATCTACGATGCATTGGTGCTGGCGGTTTTATTTGCCTTCAATGATTACCCATTGGATAAAGCTGTTATCGGTATGGCTTCCTTGAATCCGATTGACCTCGGTCGGATTATGATCTTACTGAAAATAGATATCTCTGCTTTAATGGGATTTACAGGAGCAGTATATAAACAGTTTTTTGGTAAATCCTTTGGTATGATTTATAGTATCGGAGTGATGTTGCTATGGATTTTACTTCCATTGTTCGCTTCAGTTCGAATTTTCAGAAAGAAGAACCTTTAAAGAAGGCTGCTACTTGGGTGGACGATGATTGAAGTGTGAAACGATATTCAGAAAACTTTTCCTCCTATCTTCTTTCGCCCTCATAATCCTGCAACTCTAATCGGGAATTCAGCGAATGACTTACTGACAAGTATCATTTTTTAACTCTCCTTTTCTATCCGAAATTGGCGCACCAAAAAAATAAAAATGAAAAAGCCTCGTACTCTGGCGGAACCGTTTCGCATTAAGATGGTAGAACCGCTTCGTATTACAACCAGCGAACAGCGGATAAATATTTTGCAAACAGCAGGGTACAATCCGTTTTTGATTCGTAGCGATGATGTGTATATTGATTTATTGACAGACAGCGGAACTTCTGCAATGAGCGACCATCAATGGAGTGCCATGATGTTGGGTGATGAAAGTTATGCCGGTGCCCATAGTTGGGAACATCTGGAAACGGTAGTGAAAGATTTAAGCGGAATGCCTTATGTATTGCCTACTCACCAGGGTCGTGCAGCAGAGAGGATTTTGTATGGAATTCTCGGAGGTTCTGACAAAGTTTTCATCAGCAATACTCATTTCGATACAACCAGAGCCAATATCGAATATACCGGAGCCGCAGCTTATGATTGCATGAGTGAAGTATCGTTAGACCCCAATGCGGAACTTCCTTTTAAAGGCAACCTTGATTTGGAGCAAGCAAGGGAGCTAATAGATAAATACGGCAAAGACAATATAGGCGCTGTAATTCTTACGGTGACAAATAACTCTTCAGGAGGACAGCCGGTGAGTATGCAAAATGCAAAGGAACTTCGAAAACTATGTGATGAATATGGTCTCCTTCTCGTTTTAGATGGTTGTCGAATTGCCGAGAACAGTTATTTTATCAAACATCGCGAAACGGGGTATGAAACAAAATCGTACAAGGAAATTGCACAAGAGATGCTATCACTTTGCGATGCCTTTGTGATGAGTGCCAAAAAAGATGCCCTTGTAAATATGGGAGGATTGTTGGTATTGCGCGACAAAGAAATGGCGCAAAAATGCACTAATCAACTTATAATATCCGAAGGGTTTGCCACTTATGGAGGATTATCCGGTAGAGATATGGAAGCGATAGCAGTCGGATTGGTAGAAGTATTTGACCCGGATTATTTGCACTACAGAATTAAAAGTACGGAATATCTCGGTCGCCATTTATATGAAAAGGGAATTCCTATAGTTCGTCCTTTCGGTGGACATGCCGTATATATAGATGCTAAAGCGCTATACCCGCAAATTCCCGTGCACGAATTTCCCGGGCAGGCACTTGTGTGCGATCTATATGTTCAAGGAGGTATTCGCTGTGTAGAGATAGGTTCTGTAATGTTTGGCAAGAATGATGAAAACGGTCAATTGATCCCGGCAAAAAATGAATTGGTGCGTTTGGCTATTCCGCGGAGAGTATACACACAAAGCCATATTGACTATGTCATTGATGTGTTTGATGATATCTTAGATGAGAGATCTCAGGCTCGGGGGCTTCGCCTGACGTATGAACCTCCTTTTCTTCGCCATTTTACCGCGCGTTTTGAACGCATCAAGTAAAATCAGGAAGCGTATCTGTATGATTTTTATACAGTGGAACCTTTTTAAGATTTTTTCGTTGAAAAGTCATACGCGCTAAGGAGAAATTTTTGTTACCTTAGAAATGCGAACTGATTCTATAACCTAAAAATGTTCTTTATGAATGTGGTAATTCGTCCGGTGCACTTCGATGCATCTTCTCAGCTCATTGGTTTTATTGATCAAAAGCTTCAGAAACTCGAAACTTTCTTTGACAGAATTGTGGAAGCCGAGGTGTTCCTAAAAATGGAAACCAGGCAGAACATCAGAGATAAGATTGTGGAAATTAAAATTCATGTCCCCGGGAAAACATTGTTTGTAAGTAAGACCTCTAAAACATTTGAAGAAAGTACTGACTTGGCTCTTCACACCATTGCCGGACAGTTGAAAAAGCAAAAACAAAAAATTAAGTCACATTAAAAGGCACTAATGTCAAAAGGAAACAAAGCTTCTATGCTTTGTTTCTTTTTGTACCCACCCCCCCTTCTTTTTGCTCCCTCCTCAAATAATTTTCGTTAGCTTTTGAAAATTAAATTAAACATTTAGATTTGCGTCCCGTTTTTACGGGCATATAGTTCATTGATAGGATTCATTATGTAAGGAGTGCAGAAAAGGGCATTTCAGAGCCATGCCAGCGTAGCTCAGTTGGCCAGAGCTACTGATTTGTAATCAGTGGGTCGGGGGTTCGAA